>JAUVVE010000063.1 GCA_030604795.1 Dehalococcoidia bacterium
CCAAGGGCTCTGAGTGACAGTTTACGGTTAACACTCCGCCCCCGCAGTGGTGATTTGGTGGGTTGGAATGTATGTGGATGCTTTCCTTCATCATCTAACGACACTACCTGATTACAGGCAGCAGATTGCCCACATCCAGCATATTCCCGCTTGCAGTGCCAACTTCGGTAAGCTAGATAACCCTCTCCACCCTACTCTTCAATCGCGCCTTGAATCTCTGGAGATATCATCGTTGTATGCTCATCAAGCGAGGGCGGTCGATGCCGCACGTTGCGGCAAGAATGTAATGGTAGCTACACCCAGTGCCAGCGGCAAGACCTTGTGCTATGACCTGCCAGTACTAGAGGCTGTCTTGAGTGACCGGAGTAGCAGGGCTCTGTATCTTTTCCCAACAAAGGCTCTAGCCCAGGACCAACTGCGAAGCTTGAATCGATTGGCCTGCCCGGAGCTTATTTCTTTTGGGGAGTGCGCTACTTACGATGGTGACACGCCGCACTCAGAGCGACCGGGGATAAGAAGGAGCGCCAGAGTTGTGCTTACCAACCCTGACATGCTCCACCTGGGGATATTGCCTAATCATAAGTCTTGGTCGAGGCTGTTTCGCGGCTTGAAGTATATAGTAGTAGACGAAGCTCATGTTTACCGTGGAGTGTTCGGCTCACACGTTGCCAATGTTATACGCCGGCTACGCCGGCTTTGTTCGTTCTACGGCTCCAGGCCCCAGTTTATCTGTTGCTCGGCGACTATTGCCAATCCCGAGGAGCATGCTGAAAGGCTCGTGGGGTTGCCTTTTGAGGTAATCCGTGAGGACGGCTCGCCTCACGGTGGCAAGTCTTTTGTCTTCTGGAATCCACCGGTCATCGATGAAGCTGAAACGAGTCGGCGCAGCTCTAATAGTGAGGCGACCTTTCTTTTTACCGAGCTTGTTCGGAACAGCATTCGTAGCCTTGTTTTTGCCCGAACGCGGAAGTTGACCGAACTCATCTATGTCTACAGCCAGCAGCAACTGGGGGCTCCTTTGGCTGAGCAAATCAAGCCCTATCGGGCAGGCTATCTTCCCGAAGACCGGCGGCAGATTGAGCGGGAGCTGTTCGATGGTCATTTGCTTGGCGTGGTGGCTACCACCGCTTTGGAACTGGGGATTGATGTTGGTGACCTCGAAGCCACAGTGCTTGCCGGATATCCGGGGAGCATAGCCAGCACCTGGCAGCAGGCAGGTCGGAGTGGCAGAGGAAGTGGTGGCTCGTTGAGCTTTCTTGTCGCTCAGGATAATCCTCTTGACCAGTACTTGATGCATCACCCCCATTTCTTCTTCGACAAGAGCTTTGAAAATGCGCTGATAAATGCGGAGAACCTCCGCATTCTGAAGCCTCATCTCCTTTGCGCGGCTTGGGAGAGCCCTTTGAGTGATAGTGACGGCGGGCTCTTTGGTGCCGCTTTTGATAGAGCAACCTCTGAGTTGGAAGGAGAGGGCAGGCTTAGGAAGGGTGGTGGGCGGTGGTATCTTACTCCTAGCGTTGCTCGTCCGGCCGGGGAAATTAACATAAGGTCTACCTCGGACAGGAATTACGCTATTATTGATGCTTCCCAGGGCTACGAGTTGCTGGAGACAGTAGACGCCAGTGTAGCCTTTTTCCAAATACACACTGGTGCTATCTATCTTCACCAGGGAGAGTCTTATTTGGTGAACGAGCTGGACCTGGAAAGCCGTGTTGCCGTGGTAAGCCCGGCTACAGTTCCATATTACACCCAGGCCAGAGAGCTAACTGACATCAGGATTCTGAAGACTCAGGGTGAGAAAGACTGTTCAGGTACAAGAGCCTGCCTGGGGGGAGTGGATGTGACCAACACCGTGGTTGGCTTCAGGAAGAAGATGCAGTTCACGGAGGAGGTTATCGGTGAGGAGCCTCTTGATTTGCCGCCCCAGCGCTTCCCCACTCAGGGTCTGTGGTTTGACTTGCCACAGGAGGCGGTTAACCGGGTGGCTGAGGCCGGGCTTGATCTCGCTGGAGGGTTGCACGCTGTTGAGCACGCGGCTATCGCTATACTGCCTCTATTTGCTTTGTGCGACCGCAATGATATCGGTGGTGTCTCGACCCCCTTCCACCCTGACACTGGGAAGGCCCAGATCTTTATCTACGATGCCTATCCCGGCGGGGTCGGCATAGCTGAAAAGGGTTTTGAAGTCATAACAGAGCTATGGGCGGCTACCTTACAGGCGATTGAGGAATGCCCGTGCCAGGAAGGTTGTCCTAGCTGCGTACAGTCGCCTAAATGCGGTAACAACAACGAGCCTCTGGACAAGAAAGCAGCCCTGATATTGCTTCGGGGGCTGCTAGGTCCTTAGCAATACTCCAGTATCCCCGGTTAGTCTGCCATCTCTTTCCCACAACGTGCCTGTGAGGCTTAATGCAACATTGTTGCATTAACGGACGCGATATCCTATAATAAACCTCGGACTATGCTGGAGATTCAGGGTTTGATACAAGTCTTGAAGGCTGAAGGCTACAGGGTGACGCAGCCTCGAAAGCGGGTGCTTGAGGCTTTGGCTCTGGCACAGCGGCCGGTCTCACCATACGACATACAGAAGATGCTGCTCCAAGAAGGCTCGTATTTGAACCATGTCACCATCTACCGGATACTTGATTTGTTTTGCTTGCTTAATCTGGCTCACAGGGTGTCGCTGGTGGGAGGATTTGTGAAGTGCACGTTGGGTGCAAAAGAAGGCTGCCATCGGTTCATGGTGTGTCGCCAGTGCGGTGTTCTCCGGGAGTTTGCGGACAAGGCGCTATGTGAGGAAGAAAACGAGATTGCGCAAGACCTGGGTTTCCATACGGAACGGCACTTTTCTGAGTTCTCTGGACTTTGCTCCAATTGCCAGGTCTGATCTCTTTAGGTTCGCTGGTTTGTGTCTTCTTGGTGGCTGCAATGGTCAAGAGAATAGCGGTTGAGTTACGAAGGCATGCCCCGTTCACTGCTGCCGGAGCGCTTTCCGGGATTATCATTATGGTCATCATCGTTCTTGCCAACGTTCCTTCGGGGATCTCCGAGTTGGTTTTCTACACCTTTCATCCAGTCCACGTTGTGTTGAGTGCCATTGTGACCACAGCCATGTATAAGCGGTATGGCCGAGGCAGACTCTGGGCGGCGGTCTTGATCGGCTACACGGGCTCGATCGGCATAGCTACATTGAGCGACTCAGTAATACCCTTTCTGGGAGGAGCCTTGCTTGACGCTGAAATGGAGTTTCACGTAGGCTTTGTTGAGAAGTGGTGGCTGGTAAATCCTCTGGCATGCTTGGGTATTGCAGTCGGTTATTTGAGACCGACGACGGAGTTCCCACACGCTGGACATGTGTTGCTAAGTACATGGGCATCGTTGTTTTATTTCGTCGCGTTCGGGGCAGCGGAGTGGCTTCCGTTGCTTCCTTTTGTATTCTTGTTTCTGTTTGTTGCAGTCTGGCTTCCTTGCTGTGTGAGTGACATAGTATATCCCCTTCTGTTCCTAAGGGTTGATAGGCCCGAATCCAGCCGGATCAAACACCAGCATTGATGCATGGCTCAAGGCAGCCTGCACCATCCTTATCGCTGCTGCAACCTGATTGGGGGCTTTGCCCTCCCATTGGGCGGTATGCTAATATACCTCGAACTTGTAGCTTCGGGCCGATATGTCTAATTTGCTGGGCAAAACTGAGCGGGGGTTAGAGCGTACTCGTGAAACGTGGTTTGGCAAGATAGGTCGTCTTTTCGACCGAACTACGCTTGAAGACGAGACGTGGGATGAGCTTGAGGAGTTGCTCGTTTCTGCGGATGTTGGTGTGGCTACCACTCATAGGCTCATCGAAAGGTTGAAACGCCGGGTTGAAGATGAAAAGCTAAGCGCGGGCTCAGAGATACGCTCAGCCCTAAAAGACGAGATGGTGAATGTGCTGAAGGTCAATGTTGAGGCGGGGAGCGTTTCCAGGCTGGGCTACCCCCAGATTATTCTAGTGGTCGGGGTAAACGGTTCGGGCAAGACGACAAGCATTGCCAAGCTTGCCCATGGTCATAAGAGTGAGGGGAAGAAGGTCATCCTCGCCGCAGCTGACACTTTTAGGGCTGCGGCCATTGATCAGCTAAAGCGCTGGGGCGAACGGGTGGGGGTGGAGGTTGTGGCTCATCAACCTGGTGGTGACCCTGCAGCCGTGGTCTTTGATACGCTTCAGGCGGCTGAAAACCGCCAGGCGGAAGTAGTCATAATTGACACGGCAGGCCGCCTCCATACCAAGTTCAATCTCATGGAGGAACTTAAGAAGATAAAGCGCGTAGCCAGCAGGTATGACGTGCCCCAAGAGGTATTGCTGGTGATAGACGCCACTACCGGTCAGAATGGACTGGCTCAAGCCAGATACTTCACTGAAGCAGTGGGAGTTACTGGGATCTTTCTGGCCAAGCTTGATGGCACTGCCAGGGGGGGGATAGTGTTGGCGATTTGCGAGGAGTTGGGGACTCCCATTGCCTACATCGGAACTGGCGAGCAACTCGACGATATGGCCCCTTTTGATGCCCATGCCTTCGTGGAGGCGATTTTCACCTAGGTCAAGGAGAAGAATGATTACTATTGAAATCAATCCAGTCGCTCTCGGCTTCGGGGCTTTTGAGGTGAGGTGGTACGGGGTTATGGTGGTCTTGGCTATTGTGGCGGTCATCGGCATCGCTTTGCTGGAGGCGAAAAGGGTTGGTTTCTCTCAAGACCACATTTACAGCGTGGCTCTTTGGGGAATCGTTGGCGGAGTGGTGGTATCGCGGTTGTTTCATGTGATTGACCAGTGGGACTACTATATGGCTCACCCCGGACAGATTATTGGCTTTTCAGGTTTGACCGTTTACGGGGCAGTTATGGGCGCTCTGGTGGCAGTATTGACTTATGCCTGGGTCAAGAAGCTTTCCTTCTGGCAGTTAGGTGATATCGTTGCTCCGGGAGCGCTTCTGGGGCAGGCGATAGGCAGAATTGGCTGCCTCATCAATGGCTGCTGCTTTGGAATATTCACCTCTTTGCCCTGGGCGGTTGTCTACACCCACCCTGGTAGCTATGCTCCGCTTGGCGAACCCCGACATCCGACGCAGATTTATCACTTGCTATGGAACTTGATAGCTTTTGCCATAATCTGGCGGTTGCGCCGTCGCTTGAGGCCACCGGGCTCGGTCTTCCTAACCTACTTAGCCCTCTATGCTATCGGTGACCTCGGCATAAGGTTCGTTCGGGAAGGAGAGGCCTTCCTTTTTGGCATGCAACAGGCTCAGTTGATTGGTGTAGTCATGTTGTTGGTAACGGTGCCGTGGCTCATTGTCAGAATGTGGCGGGCAAGAGCTGCAATCTTGCCTCTTGAATCTTCCAGCGAGGTCAGTCAGCCCGAGCACAATCAAGGAGCTTAAGTCGAAGTCTCTCCACGCCGTTCCATCGGTCCATGTCCAGATTGTAGGCTATGTCCAGGCGAGGGGTTATTTCTCGGACGAAGTTGCCTAGCCTGAAGCCGACCGCATCCCAGACAATGTCGTTTTGCTTCAATTTGAGCTTCAGGTGCTCGCCCTCGCTGCCGATCTGGCGCCGGTCAATCAGTTCAACCTGACGGCTGACAAAGGTGGGTAGCCGGTTACCTTGGCCGAAGGGAGCTAGCCGTTGCATCTCTTCAAAAGCTTCCTGGCTAAAGACGGATAGCGGAACCTCGGCATCGATGTCAATGTGCGGACGCAGATCGAGGCCAGCCAATTGGGCTTGAGCCGAGTCGGAGAGTCGCTGTTGGAGCTGAGCCAGGTTCTTGGTTGGCACGTTGAAGCCAGCTGCCTTGGCGTGGCCACCGAAGTTGGACAGGAGGTCCTGGC
>JAUVVE010000018.1 GCA_030604795.1 Dehalococcoidia bacterium
CTCAAGTGGAGTCTTGAGTGCCCTTGTTCCAGGCCTCCGCGAATCGTGGGTAGTTCTTGAAGAACTCTCTGCGTACGTCCTCGGGCACGCGGTTGACTGGGCATGACAAGTGGTAGCAGCGCGTACACTGGGTACGCTGCACTGTCCAGCAAGCGATAAGCAATGCCCAGGTGGTTATTGCCAAAAGCAACCATTGCTGGCTGACTATGAAGAATGGGATGTGGTACAGGAAGAGTACCGCTGCGTAGACCATCCAGACGATTCGCTCGGCTCTATTCAGGGGGCGAGCATCGAACTTGGGAAACTTGGGGAGACCCCAATTGGCGTGGCACTTGAGCCAGGAGCCTTTTTCAGCGTAGTGCGGGCAGTGTCGACAAAGCACCAGCGCCTCGACATAGCCGAAAAACAGCACTGCCAGCCCAACCCAGGCCACCAGCCCAATCAAGAATCCACCGATGATCATCCCGGCCAGAAATGGAATTACCCAGCCGATGAACAGGATGCCGAAATCCGCCAGGTCTTTCTTCGTGTGGATGCAAAGCAGTTTACCTTGAATCTCACAGCCTTCGCAGGTCTGGCGCGAACAAGCTGCGGCAGTGACCTTGCTTGATGCTTTGTCAGTGTCTGACATCGTAGCGTCGTCTTTCTTCGGAACTGACATTTGCCAGCTTCAGCACCCCAGCACTTCTCTAATTGCCTTTCTCAAATCAATGCGCCACGGCGGCGAGGCTCTGTCTGGCGTCCGCGGACATTCTGCCTCTGCCCTTACGTCCTTCGCGCCAGACTTGCGCGTCCCCGCAGGGGATCTGGGACACTCCTACTTGCCTTTGAAGACGGGCTCTCTCTTCTCGGCGAAGGCTCTGGCGCCTTCAACATGGTCTTCCGTCTCGGAGCAGAAGGTGAAGGCCAAGGCGTGGTACTGCATGAACTCTTCCATGGGCATACCGAGGCCTTTGCGAACCCCCTCTATGGCCAGTTGGACAGCTATGGGGGGCTTGCTGGCTATCTTGTGCGCCAGCTCCAGCGTGGCGTTCATCAACTCCTCGTGGGGTACCACCTTGTTGACCAATCCTATTCGCTCTGCCTCCTTGGCATCGATGATATCGGTGGTCAGAATCAGCTCGTAGGTCTTGGCGAGTCCGACTAATCTCGGCAGGAGTATCAGCGCCTCGTCCGGTATCAAGCCTACCCTTAGAAACACTTCGCCAAATCTGGCTTTCTCGGATGCCACCCTCATGTTGCACATCAATGCTATGTCACAGCCATAACCAACTGCAGCCCCGTTTACGGCGGCAATTGACGGTTTGTTAATCTCCAGCAGCCTGAAGCCACCTCCGGGCAAGTGTTCGCCCTGCAGTTGCCTCAACCTCATCTCCCGCCCTTTCCACGTTGTCTCTTCGGGGCTCAAGAAGATGTCCTTCACGTCATCGCCAGAACAAAAGCCCCTGCCGGCTCCAGTAAGTACAATGACCCTTACCTTGTCGTCTTTAGCTGCCTCGTCAATTGCCTGAGCCAGCTCCATGTGAGTAGTTGTAGTCAGAGCATTCATTCTTTCGGGACGGTTCAGTGTTATGACTGCCACCTGGGCGTCTACCGAGTAGATTATCTCTTTGTATGCCATTTTGCCTCCTTTCTGTTCGAGTGTCTAAATGATTTCGCCTGTGTAAACGTAAAGCTGCAAGGCCAGTTTGATCCGGCCAAGACAGGCCAGGCTATGCTCTTAGTGAACCATTTGCCGTGCCAGCTAAGCTGCCTTCTCTAAAGGAGCGCCCCAGTTTCAAGGAAACAAGAAATCCACTATGTTCTCAGCATCTTCTTCGGCTACACGGCCGGATAGCGGACGGCCCCGGAAACAGGACTCGAAAATCTCTGGGTCGAAACGGACCGGCCCAATCACGGTCAAGTCCCTCTTGCTCAACTCATCCGTCAGTTCGGTGGCGACTTCCTGTGAAGTGATCTTATTCAGCACAGCCCAGACGTCGCCTATCTTGATTTGGTTGGACAGGCTACCTATCTTCTCCGCAATCTCTATGGAGTCGAGAGAGGGCTCAACAACAACCAATACGCAGTCCACGCTTGTCTCCACACCCCTGCCAAAATGCTCTACGCCTGCCTCCATATCCACAACTGCTGTCTCATCGGCTTCCAGGCGAAGCTCCTTGAGAAAGGAGCGGCTCACTATCCCCATGGGACAGGCACATCCCTCCAGGGCCATGAGTATTTTCCCCACGGTCACCAGTCTGGTGCCATCCCTCTCCGCTATATACCGGGCGGGGATGTCTGCAACCGGTATCTCACGTGTCATCAGGTGCACAAGATGCTCCGGTACTCCCGACTTGATCCTGGCGGCTATGTTCTCCTCTACCTTGTTCTTACCCCCCATGAATTCTATGAGCGGCTCAGGGGGGTTGTCGAAGCCCAGCATCCGGTACAGCCCGGTGTTTGATTCATCTGAATCAACCACCAGCACTCTTTGTCCCCTGCGCCGCATTCCAGCTGCCAGCAAGGTGACCACAACACTTTTGCCACTGCCGCCCTTTCCGCAGACCGCTATTTTCTTCACCTGTTCTCGGCCTTCTTTCTGTGGGCTCTGCCGCCTACCAGCTTTTGAGACGCCTGGGGTTTCTCCGCGCTGGAGGCAATGCCCGCGTGGCCAGGAAAGACCTGTAGATTCGCCCCAACGTATCGTCGACACCGTTCATGACGCCAGTCACTAGCAACCCTGTCATTGCATCGATGAACTCATCGAAATTGTAGTAGTCCTTTGTGTAGCCGACCCTGTAGGCATGCTGAAGACCATCATCCTGGCTGTAGTCACTGGCCACCGCGAGGTGGATTCTGGTTTTCAGTTCTTGGGAGAAGATCTGCGGCCAAAAACGGCGGGCGTAGTAGCGAGCCTGAGGCAATGGAGACTCAGTCAAGAATGCCCTGTACACGGCGTCAAATCCATCATCTGCCCCGTTCTCCGCTCCGATGACTACCATGTCCGCTATTCTATCTGCAAATTGGCTTAGCTCACGATACTTGTCGCGATATGCCTGTCTGTGAACGCGTCGGAGGCTCCTTTCGTCGAGCTTGGCACGAATTGCACGGCGGACCTCCTTCTGGATTACTTGCTTGAAACCGTCCGGCCAATAGCGTTCGGCCGCCGCGTCTTCCTCCTCGGTATCCGGCAGAAAGTGCATGATGGTCTTGGCTCGATTAGGCCGTCCCTAAGGGCCGCCCCTGATGCATATTGTCTGCCCCGAGATGAAGCTGGATTCGTCGGAGACCAAGAAAAGGGCGACATTGGCGACATCTCCCGGTGTGCCCAGCCTCCTCAACGGTATCTCAGCGACGGCGAATCTCTTCAAGTCGTCTAGATACATTCCCTCCCTGCGTGCTGCGTTCCTCGTCATTTCGGTATCGATGAAGTCAGGGGCAATACAGTTCACATTTACGTTGTAGGCCCCAAGTTCTACTGCCAACGATTTGGTAAATCCTTCCAGTCCGGCATTGGCTGCTGAGTAGTTGACTTGGCCCTGCTTTGCTAGAGCCACGGGAACAGGCGAGGCTATGTTCACAATCTTGCCGTAAGCCTGCTTGACCATGTATTTCTGAGCGGCTCGGGCGCAATTGAAACTACCCTTTAGCTGGACGGCGACGACGGAATCCCAGTCCTCTTCCGACATTTCGTGGAAAGCAACATCCCTCCTTATTCCGGCGTTGTTAATCAGGATGTCTATCCGGCCAAATTCGTGTGCTGCCTGCTCAAACATCGACTTGACTTCCGGCCACTCGCAGACATCGGCTTTGGCAGCTATCGCTTGCCTGCCGAGCTGCTTCAACCTGTCAGCGACGTTCTCAGCATAGGCGGGCTCGAGATCATTCACAATGACCTTGGCTCCCTCATCTGAGAGTCTGAGGGCAATTGCCTTGCCTATGCCACGGCCTGCCCCTGTGACCAAAGCTACCTTGTCTAATAGCCTCACGCTGTCTCCTACCGTGAGCAAAGGATTCCTTGCCAGGACTGAGGAATGCCTATATCCTGTTTATGGCGAACTGGCAATAGCCGTCCTTCACCATGGTGGCATCCATATCGACGGTTGCATCCAGGTTCCAGGCCTGGCAGCCAGTACGGCACATGGCGAGACAGGCATGCCGGCAGGGCAAGAGGCTGGCTGCCTCCGAGCCACATTTGTCCTGGAGGGTCTTGAAGGTGTAGCAGTCGGTCACCTTGTAGACCAAGCGGCGCGCCCAGTTCTCCACGATGGACAGAATCCGAAACTGCTGGGTGCTTAGATATGCTATCTCGATGAATCTCTGAAGCACCAGTGGAAAGACCAACTCGCTGGTTTGGTCAGCAGCTTCTTTGAGCATCTCATAGGTCCTGTCAGGGTATTCCTCACCCAGTTGCAGGGTTCTTCTCATCCATTCCTCGCCATATTCGCCAAATACTTTCTCGCCCACAGCATCGATTTCTGGTCCCTTCTTGCCGGCGACGGCCTCAGCAAACTTGGCGACTATGATTGGGGGGTCGAACTCTTTGCGCAGCAGCTCGAGCATCTCCGTACTGAGCTCGAAGGAATAGGGTCGAGGCGCGACAAACAGCGGGTAAGCTGTCTTCTTGGCTTCCTCTTCCGATTTTGTTGCCATCTTAAAACCTCCTAGTAGGTGATGGTTATAGCATCTTCAGGGCAAACCTCGACGCACTTGTTGCACATGTTGCATTTGTCACGGCGTACGGTGACAACCTCGTAAGTGCCGGGCTCCCGGGGGTCGGATTCCTTCAGCCTCGCCAGTTGTTTGCAGTAGACCTGGAATACAAGCTGCGAGCAGGCCTGGAGACACTTCTTGCACCAGAACGGGACGGTGCACTTCGAGTAATCTATCTCGATTTTGGGGAACTTCAAAGGCAGTTTGGTCAAGTCAACGGGTGTTGGTTTGGGCACCTTCAGGTGGCTCCTGTCAACCATTACCATACCTCCTGTAGCGCGGGAAGCTTCGCTTTTTCCACGAGGGATATCGCTTGCCGGGGGCACCCGGTTTCACACAGACCGCAACCGAAGCATCTCATCTGGTCTATGTTCGCCTTGTCGATAGTGACGTTCATTTTTAGGGCGCCGAATTGGCATCTCTGGGCGCATATGCCGCAGCCATTGCACAGGTCGTGGTCTACCATGGCCACGTGGTGTCCCTTGAGCATGTTAAAGCCAAAGTCTAGTCTCATTGCCAGGGCATCACAAACCGGATAGTCGCAGTTGCAGATACCACCGATAAAGCGAGGGCCAAACATCATCAGGCTGTGCATAAAACCTCTCGTATCGAGGTCGCGCAGCCATTCTTTGGCCTCGTCACTGCTGACCCAGTGAACCCCTCCTTTATATCTCTCGGGCCATCTCTCCCACTTCAGCATGCCTACCCCCAAGCCCATGCAGGTAGTCTCAGGTCTGCTTCGCTCTTCTACGGCTAGCATCGCCTTACGACAGAGGCAGGCGATTAAGCCCAGCGGATTTGCCATTTCTACCATCTTTTCGGCATCTCGCAGCGGCACAGCCTGTCCCATAAAGCCGCCCACGCATCCTTGGACCAAATCAGCCCCATCCCTCATCGCCTTCAACGTGGCCTCAAACTCCTCAGGTCCCTTCTCCATGGCGTCGACTAGTGCCCTCTCCGCGTTTATGTAGCCGCCGGGGTTAGCTTCGCCCGCAGCTGCCCTCGGCTTGGCATCGGGCCTGGGCAAGGTATACATGTGGCGCGGATAGTTCTTGGGGTTAAGATACCAGGTCATGCCATCGCCCCACAGCTCACAGTAGATGCACATTCTTCACCTCCTTATTATGTTTGTTGGTCTTGTGCCTATTTCAGCAGCCTTGAGCCTGTCTCGAAGCATATCTGACTTCGCCCATAGATACAGCTGACGCACATGCGGCAGTTCAAGCATCTCTTCGCCTCTTCAATTGCCTGCGTCTTGGCGTAACCCAAATCGGCCTCGCTGAAGGTGCGCACTGCGTCGTTAGCTGATAATGAGGGCATTCCCCAGCGGGCTTTGCGGGTGAGCCAGCGGGAGGTCATCTCAGGGTCAATCTTGAGGATTTCCTTGGCTGGCGCTGCCCGATTCTTCTTCAAGTCCTGGCCTTGTAAGTAGCGGTGGATAGATGTTGCTGCCTTGCGCCCCATGGCTATGGCTTCGATTACAGTCCCGGGAAGGGTCACCGCATCACCAGCGGCAAAAATGCCGGGGACGTTTGTGGCCAGAGTATCAGGGTCAGCAACGAAGGTGCCTCTCTGGCTTGCTTTTACCTGGCTGCCGTCTGCGCACGATGGGTCAGGGGTCTGGCCTATGGCAACTACAACGCTGTCTGCTTCCATAGTGTATTCAGCCCCAGGTCCTTCGACAAGCGTCCAGGAAATCCGGCCTTCAGGATCAACCTGGGTTGAGGCAACGCGTTTGAATTCTATGACGATGCCCTTTCTCCCATCCCCGCCATCCCTGGCGGCGAATCTCTGCGGAGCCAGGGATGTATGTAACCTGATGCCTTCTTTCTTCGCTGCCTCGATTTCCCAGGCGAAAGCGGGTATATTTCTTCTTGATTCAAGGCACGTAACGTGCACTTCGTCCGCACCGAGCCGTCTGGCTATGCGGGCAGCATCCAGAGCTACGCCGCCACCACCTATGACGACCACGCTTCCTCTGAGGGGTAGTGTTTGTCCCGTGTTCACCTGCCGAAGGAGGGGCAGAGCGTAGTGGACATCCTTCAGGTCGGCGCCTGGTATCGGCAGCTGGGCGCTTTTCTGAGCTCCGGTAGCCAAGAGACAGGCAGCGAATCCTTGCCTCGATAGGCCATCCAGCGACAATCCATCACCGATGCGCGTATTTGTTCTGATATCAACCCCCAGCGCTCTGATGTAATCAATCTCAGCTTCAACGATCTGCTTGGGCAGAATGAACTCGGGAATGCCAGTGGTCAACATGCCGCCGGCGATTGAGGAGGCTTCAAAGACGGTAACACCGTATCCCTGCCTGACAAGGTCGTAGGCGGCAGTCAAGCCGGCTGGTCCGGAACCGATTATTGCCACTCTTTCCTTCTTTGTTCTTTTGGCGGGCGCTGGCCTTCTGCCGTCTTGCAGTTCGTAGTCCGCGGCAAACCTCTTCAGCCATTCTATGGCGATTGGTTCGTCTACAAGGGCCCGATTGCACTCCGCTTCGCATGGGTGATGACATACGCGGCCGCAGATAGAGGGGACAGGATTGGTTTCCCTGATGACCGCCAGCGCTTTCTTGAACTTGCCCTGCGCAATGGCAATGACGTAGCTGGGAACATCGGTGTGAATTGGGCAAACCTCTTCACAGGGAGACAACTTATCCACTGAAGGCCAGCATTTTTCACCGTGAATCTGCGACAGCAGTCTCTGCTGCGTCTTTTCCTTTGTCTTTGCCATTTCGCTCACCTCTTGCAAGTCGCCTTAATGTTAGCCTTGTTGCACCTATTGAGGCTGGCCGTCAGTAGGGTAACAAGCTAAGGAAGATCTTTCTGCTCAACCCAAGCTGGGATACACTTATGATACTCCAAACGATTTGCCGGAGCCAATCGTTTTGCTTTCTGGGCTCTCTGAACTTGGTTGCTGCCTAGCCATTTTCGCAGATTTGCGATTGGCTCGTCAATGTCCGTGGCTTACATGCGGGGATGTCTGAATCGAGGAGTGGAGAGACCTGGGTCTTCGGCCGGCTGATTTTGACTCCCATCCCCCTTTGTCTGGTCTGCAACCTCGAGTCACGGGTTGTTGGCATAGCGTCAAGCTGATAGAATGTCTGGACGTCTAATGCCGGACGAGGCGTGGTGTCAAATGGTGATTATCAAGATCAATAGCCTGACGAAGAAGTTCAAGGACCTGGTGGCGGTGGATGACGTGAATCTGGAGATAGAGGAAGGGGAGTGCTTCGGGCTTCTGGGGCCCAACGGCGCCGGCAAAACCTCTCTTATCAGGATGATAACCGCCGTCTCACCTCCGACCAGTGGTGACATATGGGTGCTGGGCGGTGACTTGAGGACTCACTCCCGACAGGTCAAGGCTGCCCTGGGAGTAGTGCCACAGATGGACAATCTTGACCCGGACTTGACAGTGCTTCAAAACCTGATGACCTTCGCCCGATATTTCAACATACCGAAAGAGGAGGCTCGTCGCCGCAGCATGGAGGTCTTGACTCTGTTTCAGCTGGAAGACAGGTGTGATAGCCAGATCAGAGAACTCTCAGGCGGGATGAGACGCCGTCTATTGATAGCCAGGGGCTTGATTAACATGCCTAAGATAGTCGTTCTTGATGAGCCTACGATAGGCCTCGACCCTCAGGCCAAGTACCTGGTCTGGCACAAGCTGACCGAACTCAAGTCTCAGGGTGTCACTCAGCTTCTGCCTACCCAGAATATGGAAGAAGCGAGCACTCTTTGTGACAGGGTAGCCATAATGCATCAAGGCAAGGTCCTGACTGTTGATGCTCCCAAGAAACTCATCTCCAGCTATTTTGGCGATGAGATATGGGAAATCGAAGTCATGGCCGAAGAACGCGATAAGGTCGTCAATGCGTTAGAAAGTCGTGGACTTGAGTATGAGAGTGTGGGAGCCAAGATTCACGTTTTTCATGTTGAGACTGATGAGTCGATTACCGGACTGGTCGGTTCTGTGGAGGCATTGAGACGCAGGCCGGCGACACTGGAGGATGTCTTCTTCAAACTTACGGGGAGGTCTTTGACCGAATGAGGCTGTTCTCGTGGCGTTTCATCAGGATGTGGCAGCGCAATGGGGACGTATTCTTCAGGCTGTGGCACGCCGAGGTTCCCGGTTTTGTAGCCGAACCTGTCCTTGTCTTGCTGGCCATGGGCCTGGGCCTTGGCGCGTACGTGGGTCTGGTTGATGGGCAGAAGTATATTGAGTTCATTGTGCCGGGCATCATAGCTGCCTACGCTATGTTTAGCGCCAGCTTTGAGTGCACCTACGGCACTTTCTTTCGTATGGAGTATCAGAGGACTTTTGATGCCATCATTGCCACTCCGTTGAACGTTGAGGACGTCATCGCTGGTGAGATCTTTTGGGGAGCTACGCGGTCGCTCATGACGGGCACCATGATTCTGGTGGTTGCGGCGGCTTTTCAACTGGTGCATTCACCATGGGCGCTGCTGATACCCCCAGTGTGCTTCTTAGAAGGCATAATGTTTGCCTCCATTGCTGTCGTGTTCACGTCTGTGGTGCCGTCTATCTACAGCTTCAACTACTACTTCACTCTGTTCGTAACGCCGATGTTCTTCTTTAGCGGAGTGTTCTTCCCTCTGTCCTCTTTTCCTAGCATAGTGGAGACAATTAGCTGGGTAGTGCCGTTGACACCGGCGGTGCGCCTTACCCGGGCGCTGGTTGGCGGGGAACTGCACATCGGTCTTCTCTGGGCGCTCGTACTCATCCTGGTGCTGGGTGCCGTGTTTTTCCGTATAGCCCTGGTGACGATGCGGCGCAGGCTAACTACGTAGAAGGTTTCAGTCCACTAAGTCAATCGGCGTGGAGGCCATATGCGCGGTAGGCGTCTCCAGCAATGCACATGTCTTTTATAGCGCCGGTCCGGCTCACCAACCCACCTGAGGCGGTGAGATCCTCGGCGGTGCTGCAGCTCCTCTAGCTCTTTCTCGAACGGTACTTTGACAACGTCGCCTCAGACGTCATTTGTCGTCGCTGCTGCCCCAGGGGAGGCGTTTGCCGTCTTTGGTGTATCGGTAGAAACCCTTGCCCGCCTTTCGGCCCAGGCGCCCCTCCTTGACCATTCGCGAGATGAGGTCGGAACGGGAGGCAAAGCCTTCCAGGCCCAACTCTGCCATCGCTTGCCCTATCAGTACGTGCGTATCCAGTCCAGAGTTGTCTGCGATTACAAACGGGCCGACATTCCAGCCGTAGCCCAGTTCCATGCCTACGTCAATATCCTCGGGAGTTGCCACCCCGTCGGCTACCAGGTCTACCGCCTCCCGGAAAGCGGCCGAGAAGATGCGGTTGAGTACGAAACCGGGGATGTCCTTCTGCACGCGGATCGGGGTCTGTCCCAGTGATTGGACAAAAGCCA
>JAUVVE010000106.1 GCA_030604795.1 Dehalococcoidia bacterium
ATTTCCTCCTGACCAAGCGGTTCTGCTTCAGGGAGCGCCTCTGGTTCGGTGACCGCCTCGGGAGTCAGGGGCTCCTCCGTCGTGAGAAGCTCAGGGATGAGTTCCTCCAATTCAGTGATTGGTTCCTCTGCCTCTACTGCAACTTCCTCAACCAAGGTTGCCTTTTCTGCTTCGAAGGCAGAGACGCTCTTAATGTCGATTCGCCAGCCAGTCATCTTTGCTGCCAGTCTGGCGTTTTGTCCTTCTTTGCCGATGGCCAGTGACAATTGTCTATCGGGGACAGCGACTACGGCGGTGCCATGCGCCTCGTTGAGCTCGATGCTTGATACCTGGGCCGGGCTGAGGGCGTTGGCGACAAACACTGTTGGGTCGTCGGCCCATTCCACCACATCTATCTTTTCCCCATTTAGCTCGTTCACGATGCTTTGTATCCTGATGCCACGGAGTCCGACGCAGCATCCTACAGGGTCAACACCCTCTTGGCGTGCTGCCACAGCCACCTTGCTTCGATGGCCTGCCTCACGCGCCACCGCCTTTAGGTCTACGGTGCCGCTACAGATTTCAGGGATTTCCAGTTCAAAGAGCCTGCGCAACAAGTTGCGATGCGCTCGGGACACTACTATCAGAGGCCCTCTCGTGGTCCTGCTCACCTCCAGGAGATATAGTTTGATTCTCTGTCCGATACGATAGCGCTCGTTGTGCACCTGCTCGCTGCTTGGAAGTATTGCCTCAGCCTTGCCTAAATCAATCTGAATTTGCTCAGGCGTAATACGCCGCACTATCCCCGTGACGACATCGCCCTCCTTACCAGCGAACTCCTCGAAGATGGCGTGGTGCTCAGCCTCATGCAGACGCTGTAGAATAACCTGTCTGGCTGTCTGAGCAGCAATACGCCCGGCGTTTGGTGGTGTAGACTCTATACTAATGATGTCGCCAAGCTGGGCAGTTTTGTCGATTGCCTTAGCTTCGGTGAGAGCGATTTCGTGAAGTGGATCAGTTGGTGCTTCAGTTACCATTTTCTTGACATAGACTTTGACTTCGCCGGTGTCAGGATTGATTTTGGCTGAGATATCCTGGCCGGGGGCAAAAGCATCTTTCCTATAGGCGGAGACGAGTGCTGACTCTACAGCGGCCAGGACTACTGCCTTGGGCAGATGCTTCTCCGCCGACAGCTGGGTGAGGGCAACCATGAACTCCGTTTTCATCGACTACCGTTCCCCCCGTTTCCTATTTGATTTGCTAACAAAAAAGTGGGAACTTGGCCCCACTTTGTCGGATGTAGTCTTAGGTTCCAGCTTCACTGTACCACAACTGAAATAAAAATGCAAATGCAAGCTGGCTCGCGTCTTATCAGCTCATGCTTTCCTTTGGAGCGCGGCGTCCTTTTGGTGCTAGTCACCCGTCTACAGGTCAAAGAGCCTGCAACCCGGACCCGGTCTATGTGATGGGTTACCTGTGCGGATGTGACTCACGCATAAGGCAAATGAAAGCCAGCGACCGCATCATTTGTGCATCTTCGGGCGCATGTATTTCAGGCGCGGGGTTTGGCGGCGATGTCAGGGACTTGAACTTCTTCGATGAAGAAAACTGGAGAAAACGCGTTCAGCTCAGCATCTGACGCCGTTCACTCCTGTGCCAGGCTGCCGAAGCGGCGCTGTCGCTGGCCGTAGGCGATAAGGGCCTTGTCGACCTCTTTCCTGTCGAAGTCAGGCCACATCACCGGAGTGAAATAGATTTCTGCATAGGCGGCTTGCCAGGTCAGGAAGTTGCTAAGTCGCGTTTCGTTACCGGTACGAATAATCAGGTCAGGATCAGGGATGCCGGCGGTATAAAGGTAGCGGCTGATAACGGTTTCATCTATGTCCTGTGCCGGAATACCATTGAGGACAACACGCCGGGTTGCCTCCACGATTTCGTCACGACCTCCGTAATTGAAAGCCAGACCAAGAGTCATCTTGGAGTTGTTCTGAGTTAGCTCCGTAGCCCGCCTTATCCCGGCCTGTACTCTTGGCGATAGTCCGTCGAGTCTACCCAGATGGCGGATTCTTACGCCGTTTTTCTGGGCGAAGCTGATGCCTTTATCAAGCCTTTCCTCCAGCAGCTGGAAAAGCCCGTTCACCTCATCTTGTGGGCGGTTCCAATTCTCCGTCGAGAAGGCGTATAGAGTGAGGTAGGGGATCCCGTATTCGGCACAGACTTCAACCATATGTTGGGCGGCAGTAGCGCCCTGCTTATGTCCAGCTAGTCTGGGCAGGCCTCGTGTCTCTGCCCATCGGCCATTGCCGTCCATGATGATGGCTACATGCTCAGGCAGGTGGTTCGAAGGCACCGGCGCTTTCACTTTGGGCTCCATATTAAAGGAAATCCAAACAATGTCAACTGTTCTACCCTGGTTATCGTCCTCAACCAAGTCAGGTGCAAGTACTCTGGGACTTGGCCTAAGTCTCTCCTCCCAATCTGTCAAGTTCAGCAATGTTGCCCAGAACTCGATACTGAGGCTCAGCCAGGATAATCTTGCCCGGCTCGAGGTCTCTGGCGAGGCAAACATGAGAACCAACGATAGAGTTGGGACCGATTCGCGTGCCGGGCATAACACTGGCATTAATTCCTGTTTTACAATTATCGC
The DNA here is from genome assembly GCA_030604795.1 of Dehalococcoidia bacterium. Lineage (GTDB taxonomy): Bacteria > Chloroflexota > Dehalococcoidia > GIF9 > UBA5629 > JAUVVE01. The sequence continues at coordinate 2,627 of JAUVVE010000106.1, forward strand.
CAATCATGGCGCCAAGCTTGTCACGGCCAGTATCGATGGCTTCATCTGCAATCGTCACCCGGACGTTCTGCTCATCAAAGCGGAAGTTGGCCAGCACGGTGCCGGCGCCAAACGAACAGCCCTTGCCTATTATAGAGTCGCCCACATAGCTGGAATGAAGCCAGCAGCCGTCGCCGATGTAGGAGTTCTTGACTTCTGTGCCGTAGCCGACAACACAGTCGGCTCCAATATGGCTGTGGTCTCGCACCAAGACGTTGTTCCCGATTATGGAATTGGGGCCGATGTAAGCTGGCCCCCTTATCACCGCATTTTCCAGCACCCTGACGTTGTCGCCTATGGTAACCTTGCTTTCGATGGTTGCCTTTTCCGAGATGGAAGCCGAGGCAGAAACATGTGGTTGGCTGCTATCAAGGAAGTACTTGACGACATCGAGGATATGCCAGGGGTATTTCATGGGTGCCCAGGAATCGGCATAGGGGACCACCTTGGTTTTGTACCCGTCTTTGGCCAGGTTATCCAGGGCGCATTCGTAAGCATCATCCCTGGTGGTTTCAGCATTTTCAATATACTCCAGCAGTCTCCCAACCTTGGTATGGAGATGTACCAAGATATTTACCAGGTGGCTTGGCTGCTGACCGGGCTGCGGCTTTTCCACGATGTGTTTCAGCTGATTCGCTGAGTCTACGGCCAAATAGCCTCCCGGGAAGTAGTCCTTCACTTCGTAGCCCAGGATGTATGAGTCAGCGGAGTTCTCCTGGCTCTCTTGCAGAAGCCTAGCATACGCGGAGACCGCGAAAACATCGTTGGGATTGACTACCATTATGTCCCCGCCCAACAGAGATTCAGCGCTTTTCAAAGCATCGGCGATGCCGAGTGGTTTTTCCTGCAAGGCCAGCTCAATCTTGAGACCAGAAGTTGTCCTAGTTATTTGCTCTATCTGTTGCATGTTGGCCGGATTGCCGATGACCAGGAATTGGTCTAGGCCGGCTTCTTTGGCAGTTTCCAGTTGGTGCTCGAGGAGTGTCTTCCCCAGGAAAGTGAGCAGGAACTTGTCCTCCGTGATGGGGAACATCCTTTTACCAATGCCGCCGCAGAGGAAGACTACTTTCATACTCTTATGCCACAACTGACCACAGAACGGGATAGGTCTTTCACTTTATTTTACTCTAATTGTCGATCTTGCGGTATCGCCGAGGGAACCCTGGTAGGTTAACCATGTACGGCTGTATTTCGCCTTGACAGGGCCTTAAGCGCCTGAACGGGAGCACTGCCAGCCAGATGCTTCAGCATCGCTAGGATAAGTGCTCCGTGCCAATCGAAGGAGAAATCCTCGGTCTCTGCTATGAGTTTGGGTATGCCGTTGTTACTGGCAAGACTGTGGAGGCGCTCAATCTGCCAATTGCCTAGCCTTTCATATAGGCGCCGTGCCCAGTGGCCGATTTGAAGCTCTTTGTTCAGCCTGTCTCGCCACTGCTTCTGGTAGGAAGCCAGCCTGGATTCAGAGAAGTCGTTGGTGAGAAATGCGTGGTGAAGGCTATCGGCGGCAATATCAGCGCACAGGAGACC
>JAUVVE010000103.1 GCA_030604795.1 Dehalococcoidia bacterium
CGGCGATAATAAGCCAGCCGATGCGCCAATCCCCACCCGCACCCAAGACAGCCGCGTTCACAATCTGAGGGGCAAAGAAGCCACCGATAGCGCCACCACCCAATACCACGCCGAGAGCCAGGGCACGACGGGCACTGAACCAGAACACTATCACTGTCTGAACCGGGATCATTGAGGCCGCCATTGTCCCGAAGCCCAAGAGACCGCAGAGAATCAAGTATACGGGATAGACATGACCCACCAGGCCAATCAAAGAGGTAACCACAGCCGCAGTTACCCCACCAATAAACAGGGTAAGCCTGGCTCCTAGACGGCCAATCATCCAGGCGATGATGGGAGAGGTAAGGCCACCACACAACCCCATGGCCGCGAATCCTACCATTATCTCCCCACGCGACCACCCCGTCGCTTCAATCATAAAGGGATAGAGCACTGGCGGACCGTAGAATACAAAGCCAACTGGAATGGTGTAGACAACCCAGAGGAAGAATAGCAGCCGCCACCCATAGAAACCCCCTCCCTGTGTCTCAGTTCCCATAACTCAGCATCGCTTCACAGTTTCCAGGCGACATACAGAACGTAAGCTACCTATTATACCACCATGCGGTTGATTCCCAGGAACTCGTTCCAGACTCCTCACAGGCCGACGTGGAACAGGAAGTGGCAGCGCGGCTGGAGTCGCCAGGTAGCTTACAATCGTCTAAACCGAGCCGGCTGTCACGCTTGGCTCCTGCTTCGGTCTGGGCGGCGTGCACAGCAGGATCGCCACAAAGCCGATAACCACGGTTATCCATGAGATGAGCATGACGGTGAGATAGCTGCCCTGGGCATCATAGAGAAACCCGGCGAGGGGAGCAGCCATAACAGGAAAAGACATCGCAATTGGCGCGACCAGACCGCTGATCTTAGCAAAAGCCTCGGGCCCCCAGTAGTTGCCGATGATGGTAGGCATGCAGACGTAGGCTGCCCCAAGCCCAAAACCAGCCAGCAACGGATAGAGGTAAGCCGTCCACATGGCATCCGGCGAGACGAACCAGAAGAGAATCCCTCCCCCCAGGATGCAAAGAGCGCCAAAGGCAAAGAGAAAGCGCGGCTCGATAATGTCTCCCAGCCCGGCTATTGTAAAACGGCCGGCAATACTCAAGCCAATCGCCAGGCTATAGAAGAAGGCCGCCATCGCTGGGTCAAAGCCCCTGTCTTGCAGATGAAGAGGACCCTGCGTAACGATCACCTGCCACAGGAAGAAGCAGCCAGCTTGCGCGATGATCAGAAGCCAGAAGGCAGGCGTCCTCACAGTCGCGCGTAAGGTCCAGCTAGCCGAGGTGCGGTAGGTTCGCGCTGCCTGTCTGGTACCAGCTGCCAACGACTTCACCTCGTCAGGACCTAACCCATCAGGATGCTGACCCATGTCTTCCGGACGGTTGCGCACCCTGAGTACAGCTACCACCGCCGCCACTACCGACGCCGCGGCGATAATGAACCAGCCGATACGCCAATCCCCGCCTGTCCCTATGACCGCCGCGCTGATGATTTGAGGCGCGACGAAGCCACCAATAGCCCCACCCCCCAACACCAGGCCCAAGGCCAGCGCACGGCGGCCGCTAAACCAGGAGATAACTACGGTCTGAACGGGAATCATTGAGGAGAACGACATCCCGAAGCCAGCTATGACGCACAGAACGATGTATACGGGATAAACATGACCCGTCAGACCTATCAGAAGGGCAGCCGCCGCCACGATGAGCTCCCCAATAAAGAGCGTAAACCTGGCCCCCAGACGGCCAATCATCCAGGCAGTGAGGGGCGCAGCAAGGCCCACGAGCCACATCATGGCAGTGGCTCCTATCATTATTTCCCCACGCGACCATCCCGTCCCCTCAAGCATAAAGGGATAGAGCACCATCGGACCGTAGAAGACAAAACCAATCGGAATGGTGTAAACAACCCAAAGGAAGAATAGCAGCCACCACCCGTAGAAGCCCCCCGCCTGTGACTTAGCTCCCATGACCTGACGGTGCTTTCTGGCTTTCGCGATGCGCGTAAGAGACGCGCCAGCTATCATACCAGTGCGAGTCACCCGCCTGCGGGCGACCACCGCAGAGGCTGACTATCGGCACTCCCACGCACCATCCATATGATGCATCGCGCCCGAGAATCAAATAATCCTCTGGTCTTTCATATATGTGCCAGCGTATTTCAAGTGGGGCATTGAGGTCACCTGCGGGGACGGTATACTCACCTGAAGACACACCACAACGTCGTTGTTTCAAACCCAAGCGCCACTCTGCGCCCTCGGCTACTTCTCCTCGTCCTTCAACTTGGATAAGCGGACCGTGCTGGTCTCCTCAATCCGGCCATACCCCATAACGGTATCAATCAAGTCCTTCGTCCACAGCCCTTTCTCGACAATGCTGACAAGGGCTGTTGTATCAAGCTCCGAAACCTCGCCCCATTTGCCTGCGTCTTTTATCACGGCATCCAGTTCCAGCCGCTCAGCATCGCTCTTGCCAGGGAATTTCAGTTTCTCATCGAATGCTACCCGAACCTTGCAGTCGCTGCCTTTTACGACCTCGACCTCTTCTCTTCTCGCATAGTCGAGAATCGCTTCCCTCACTTTCTCCAATTCGCTTTTCGTCTCCGCCTCTCTAATCTTGAGCTCCGCATATTTGTTGGCCAGTATGACCCCTGGCTCATTGAGATATTCGTTAGCTGGAAGGGCTTCCACCTTGTAGAAGTGCTTTCTCCGCGGACACAGGTCAGGATACTCACACCAGTCACATAACCGCGACTCGTTTGGTGGGAAATCCCCGGCCGACTCTATCTCGTCGATCAAGCTCTCGGTGCTTTCAACCAAGCTCGTGATGGCTTCTGGAGTGCGGTAGGAAACCAGTTCCTTGTCGAACGCCAAGTAGTGCCAGACAAGCCTGATATTCTCGACGTCCGGCCACTTCTTCTGAACTCCAATCTGGTATAAGCCAAGCTGTCTATCCTTATCCGCCTCTTCCTGACCGGGCAAGTAGCTCGATGTCTTATAGTCATGAATCTCGTAGGTGCCGTCATGAGTCCGTGACAGCCGGTCTATGTAACCTCTCATCCTGTACTTGTTATCGTCATCCAGAGAGAAGATGAGGTTCATCTCGGTCCGTATGGTTGTCTCCGCATCGAACGGTGAATACCGCTTGTAGTAAGTGGTGATCAGCCTTCACCCAGCGCTCTATAGTGCTCCCGCGTCAGCTCTTGCCTCACGATAACGATTGCGTCGCTCCAGTTCTCCTGCCATATCTTGTTATAGTAAGCCAGCAAATCCTTCAGGCTGTTAACCTTGGTGTACTTCACGTCCTCATAACACTTCTGCAGGGTATCATGCACTCGCGAGCCTAAGAAGGCCTCAATGCCTTTGGTGTCCCGCTTAATCTTGTCCCGGTAACAAAGCTTGTACTTCCAGGGACACTGTTCATACATGCCTAGCTGTGAATCAGAATAGACCGCCATGTCAAGTCCTGTTTGGGTGGCCTAAACCCGCCATCCAGTCAGCCTCTCCCTCAAAGCCTTTAGGTTTACCACATCCTCCTTATTATATTCCAATAGCAAATCCAGGGCGTTCTGGTCACCACGGTTCTGGTATCTCCGCCATAGCCACACTGCCTCCAGTCCACCGATACCCTCCAGTTGCCGACGAATTCCCAACTGCCGCTCGACTGCCTTGAAGCCACCGTACAGGTTGTTCCTCCAACAGTCATACATCAAGTCGTGATGGTAGTATGCAGTCCCAAGGTCTATGCCAAGAGATGCCGCGATGAAAGGAAGGTCGAATCTGCTGCCGTTATACGTATAGATAGTATTCACGCCCCTGAGCGCGGTGATAAGGTTGCCTCTGGTAACCTCTTCGCCTACCAGCTGAATCAGTGCGCCATTAGTGCGATCGCATCGGTAAATACCGATTACGGTGATGGCGTCAAAGAACCGAGACAAGCCCGTAGTCTCTATATCAAGGTAGGCGTCAGCCGGCCGCCTCATAGCTTGTTGCGTTACCGCCTTCCATCAGTCTTCAGCATAGCACACACCTGTGACAACTAGATTGTCACAGATGCGATTTGCGTCTTATAGGCAGCCAACATTGCCCCAGCCCGCTCCATCCTCTCCCCAAAAGTATACCACATCGGTGCGGGCATCAACGGGATTCTGCCCCTACTATCTACTCTCCGCCTATGTTACAATTCGGCAA
>JAUVVE010000136.1 GCA_030604795.1 Dehalococcoidia bacterium
CCAAAGCCCTCGCCGAGGACAGTATTCGGCTATCAGCGCCAGCCACTTGCTGGCAGACCTGTCGGAAGATGGCCGATTCAAGCTCAACCATCCTGTCTTGAGCATTCAGTATCGTCGATTCATATTCCTTAAGCTCTGGAGTAAAGAATCGCTCTGCCCCAGTAAGCGTCTGCTTTCGGAAGTAGTCCTCCGGCACGAGCTTGAGGTTTGACTTTGACACCTCGATATAGTAGCCGAATACCTTGTTGTATCCCACCTTCAGCGACTTGATGCCAGTGCGTTCCCGCTCCCGTCGTTCCAGGTTCGCCACGTAGGTCTTAGCCTCGGCAGCGGCTTTCCGTATGCCGTCCAGCTCCTCAGAAAAGCCCGCCCTTATGACCCCACCACGCTCCAGAGTAACACTCGGGTCATCGACAATTGACCGCGCCACCAAATCCACGACGTCGGAGCAGAGCTTCAACTCCCAGCTCAGCCGGGCTAGAGGACTGTCAGCCTCTTCCATCCGTACTTTCACCTGGGCCAGCTTTTCCAGGCCGACACGTATCGCCACCACATCTCTGGGTGTAGCTGTGCCGCCGCTGATGCGATTAACCAGGCGCTCCAAATCAGCAATGTCCCCAAGAAGAGCCATCACCTTATGCCGTGCCAGGATATCATGATAAAACCAGTCCACGGCTTCTTGCCGACCAGTCAGCTGCTTTATGTCAAGCAGCGGCTGCCCCAACCATTTCTTGAGTAGCCTGCCTCCCATTGCCGTCTTGGTCAAGTCAATTACAGAAAGCAGAGACCCTGAGCTACCTCCCCAGCGAGTACTGGCAAAAAGCTCAAGGTTGCGCCGGGTCTGCGTGTCAAGAACCATAAAAGACTGAGTTGAATACGTAGCCAGCTGGTCTAATTGCCCCAGCGCGGCCTTCTGGGCCTCTTCAAGATAATGAATGATTGCGCCGGCTGCCCCGACAGCCAGGGGCAAGTGGGCACAGCCGTAGCCTTCAAGAGAAGCAACTTGGAAATGGTCAATTAGAGCTTGACGCGCAGTTTCCAAATCAAACCAGTAATCGTCAAGTCGGGTTACCGAGGCTGGCAACATCAAATCGGTGGCTTCCAAACTCTGGGGAAGAAGAACTTCAGCCGGGTGGAGACGCTCCAGCTCATCCGATACCTCGCCTGCAGAAAGCTGAGTAGTAGCAAACTCGCCGGTGGTGATATCAGCATAAGAAACCCCAGCCTTATCGCCTTCGATAACTAGACTGGCCAGATAGTTGTTATTCTTATCTGTCCACAAACCTGGCTCGACTACCGTTCCCGGCGTTACTACTCGAATTACTTCGCGCTCCACCAACCCCTTACCCGGTGGACTCATCTGTTCACAGATAGCCACCTTATAGCCCTTGTTGATGAGCCTGGACAAGTACTTATCAACAGCATGATAAGGGATCCCGGCCAGAGGCACCCGCTGCCCTTTTCCCATCTCCCGAGAGGTCAAGGTGATTTCCAGTTCCCGCGAGGTAATCTTGGCATCCTCGTCGAAGGTCTCGTAGAAATCACCCAGTCGAAAGAAGACAATAGCCCCGGGATAGCGCTGCTTGATTCTGAGATACTGCTGCCGAACGGGAGTTATAGACATGTCCCACCCAACCCTATTTTACTACTTCCACAACCAACGACAAAGAGGTATTTTCGCGTGCTTTGACACTCACCCTAAGCCTCTCCCTCGACGGGAGAGGGAACAATCGGACAGACCTGAAGGTCTGTCCCTACTACGAGTCCCTGGAGTGAGATTTCGCCCTTCCCCTTCCTCACCACAGAGAGCGGAAGTCGACCCTGTGGTGAAGAGACTTCATCCAAGCTTGTTGTCACAGTGGTTAGCGCCACAGAACTAACCGTCACAGCCTTGGCTTACAGATTATCTCCTTCACCCTAAGGGAAAAAACGTCGTGGGCGTGGGCCGGGTTCAGTACGATGGCTGTATCCGCTCCCCTCCCCGTTCCTGCAATCGCGATAACCTCTTCATCAGTTGGAGCAAGACCAGCGTCGGCTGCCATAATGCTTATTTCGACTACCACCTTCATCCCTTGGCCAAACATCCTGAGCGTATTAGCCATGAAATCTCCCAAGGTGTGGGTGCCAAAAGACTTCCTTACGGCCATGCCTATCCCGCCGAAGGCATGCACCCCGGTAAAGATTTGTGCCCCCAGTCTCTCTATCGCTTGCCGGTTTTCCGGGGTAAGCTCCTGCGTGTTGGGCCCTTTGAAGCCGGTGGCATGGGTTACCACAACCACCTTGCGGTCCTTGAACGCCTCCGCGGCCTTCACCGCAGTATCTCCAACTGTGGTGGCCACCACTATTGTCTTTATCCCCAGTTCCTCAGCTCTGACTTTGGCGAGCTTCAGTGTCTCTTCTGTGTTCCCAGCACCCGCGGAATCAAAATAGGCGATTTCAGTCTCTGTTGCCATAGCTCCTCCTTTCAGAGAATTGTCTGTTACCTTAACCCATCTCCCCTACTCGATCCTGAAAGGTACGCTGACCTGTTTTTCGCCATTAACGTACAAGACTACCTCGTAGTCCCCCCTCGGCCACTCAAAATCGAGGCGGGGAAGATAGGACTTGGCCACATAAGTGTAGCACGTCCCCTCGGCAATAGCGTTCATAGTCTCAATCGTGGAGTTCTTTCCGATATCCTCTTCTATTTCCCCCCCTACATATACCCAGTCTGCCTTTATCTCAGTACCGGGCGGGGCATCAGTTATCTTGAACGAGCAGAACAATCCCTCAGCATCAGTGTGGAAAACAGTGGTCGGTCCAACCGGACGACCATTCTCGTCGACCGCCATGGCCATGGTTGCTTCGCTTAGAAGACTTCTGACGGGGCTGGCCTCATCCCCCTCTCCTGTACAGCCCATGAGTGGTATGGCAGCTAGAATCAGCGCTGCAGCTACTCGAACTGCTGCCGAGAATTTGTTCATATGCGTCCTCCGTCATGTGCCTCTTTAGACAACTCATGTGACTACACCAAGAGTAGTCACCGCGCTCCGCTATATCTACGATAGCGTTAGCCAGAAATCGTAGAACTTGTTCCCTCGTTTGTCAACTGCGAGGCCGCGGTACAGTAGTATCTTAATACAAAGCGAAGCTTTTCAGACTTTCTACCAGA
>JAUVVE010000119.1 GCA_030604795.1 Dehalococcoidia bacterium
ATTCCGGTGCCCTCGTATGGTCTCCGTACCCTCCGAGCTAATACTCATGGATTGCTGTAGTGCAGTCGCTCAGTATTCGTATTCTGAGTGTTCAGTCTACCCCCCGCATATGTGGCTGTCAAGTCGCCTCAAGGGGTGGGCTGCCTTAGTTTGACTGCCCTCTGAAGGGAAGGGGGTTGGTAGTGGGCTAGACTGGGGGTATGTACTGCGGGGGCTGCTGGTCTGGGGGTGACGTGCCACCAAATCCCCTCTTAGGGCTTAGGGTACTCACTATGGGAAGGGGCAGATGTGGTGGCTTGGTGGGCAGTACTGGACTTGAACCAGTGACCTCTGCGATGTCAACGCAGCGCTCTAACCACTGAGCTAACCGCCCTCTACCGCCACATTTTATCAGCGCTTTTTGAGCTAGTCAAGCTACCACGCCTTGAACAAAGAGCCATCCTTCTTTATACTTTCACAAAGTAACGCCAAACAATACCTTGAACCCTTGGCTGATTGGAGGGAACTCTATGACCAAGAAAAGGGATGCGAGCAAGCAGTATGTCATCAAGAAAACGAAGGAGCAGAACGTCAAATTCATACGCCTATGGTTCACTGACATTCTGGGTTTCCTGAAGAGCTTTGCTATCACCTCCGACCATCTTGAGGAAGCACTGAACAACGGCATGGGCTTCGATGGTTCTTCAATCCAAGGTTTTGCTCGGATTGACGAGAGCGACATGATAGCTCTGCCTGACCCCGACACCTTCCAGCTCGTGCCATGGCGACCAAGAGAACAAGGAGTTGCCAGGATGTTCTGCGATATACACTGGCCTGGCGGTCAACCTTTCGAAGGCGACCCGCGCTATGTATTGAAGAAGAACTTGCAGCGCGCTGCTGACCTGGGGTACGTCTTCTATGTCGGGCCAGAGCTGGAGTACTTCTATTTCAAGGATTCAGAGGGGACACAATTCTTAGATCAAGGCGGCTACTTCGATCTAGCGCCTCCTGAGGTGGCCACCGACCTAAGAAGGAAGACAATCCTTATCCTGGAAGAAATGGGCATCCAGGTTGAGTATAGTCATCATGAGGTTGCCCCCAGCCAACATGAAATAGACCTTCGTTACGCCGATGCCCTGACTATGGCTGACAATGTCATGACCTATCGTATAGTAGTCAAGCAGGTAGCTCAAGAGCACGGAGTTTACGCTACGTTCATGCCCAAGCCTGTCTTCGGTGTTAATGGCAGCGGCATGCATGTGCACATGTCCCTGTTCAAAGGCAGCACGAACGCGTTTTTCGACAGGAATGCCCCCTATCATCTGTCCGAAGTGGGCAAAGCCTTCCTGGCCGGCCTGCTAGCGCACGCCCCAGAGTTCACTTCCATTGCCAACCAGTGGGTAAACTCGTACAAACGCCTTGTCCCGGGCTATGAAGCACCATGCTACATAACCTGGGCACGAAGAAACCGAGCTGACCTAGTCAGGCTTCCGGAATACCAACCCGGGAGAGAGGTTGCCACCAGAATAGAATTCAGGTCGCCAGACCCAGCATGCAACCCATATCTTGTCTTTAGCGTCATGCTCGCCGCCGGGCTCCAAGGCATCGATAAAGGATACGAGCTGCCACTGCCTACCGAGGAGAATGTGTTCGAGATGAGCCAAGAGGAACAGGAGCGAAGGGGCATAGCCACACTCCCTGGCAGCCTGTACGAAGCCATACAGCTGACCGAGGAAAGCGAACTGGTCAGGGAAGCCTTAGGTAGCCACGTCTTCAACAGCTTTATCGAGAACAAAAGGGTAGAATGGAACAGGTACCGGACACAGGTAACTGATTACGAGCTGAAGAACTATCTGCCCATCCTGTAGACGGTAGCTACCGAGACGCGGGGGAACACAAGTGCCTCGGCTTTGAACACACCGGTTGAAGATTAGAAACTACGCTAGCGGGGCAACCAAACCCCGTAGGAACGTTGCCGCCGCCATATAGACCTCCGGCTGCTGCCGTCAATACTGCACTTCCCGGCTCGACCAGAGGCCAACTCAGCCCTTGCCACCCGACCGCGTACTACTTGTAAGCATAATCTGGACAACGTTGCCACACTTGGGGCACGTAACTTCGATAGTGACAGGCTGCCGCATTACTCGCTCAACCAGACCGGTAACCATAGAATCGATATTATCGAGCCGGTGGTCCAACATCTCCAAACGCTTTTCTACCCGCTCCTGCTTCATAGTCGCAAACCTTGTCTTACTTGATTGCTCTGCCTTCTGCACCGACAAACAAAGGAGGGAAATCTATCAGAGTCCCCCTCCCCAACAGCAAGTCAGCTATCTATCATCACCTTTCACAGACTCTTCTCGGCAACTCCCATCGCTCGCAGTTCCTCCACGTCACCCTTTATTAAGCTCTCTATCTGGTTACCAACAGTCCCCTCCAAGTATTTGCGAAAGGCTTCACGAGCTACTGGAGAGGAGCGCACCGCCTCTTTAACCCGCTGCCACTCCTCATTAATCAACTCGGCTATCCGCTCAGGACTCAGCGGGAATTCCTCTCCCATCATAGATTCCGCCCTATCAAGGACTCTGCTCATAACTGCCCGCTTCAGGCGGTCAAAAGAGAGAAACTCCTCATGCGAATAAGGCTGCGGCGACCATTTCTCGTCTGCCATATCACACCTCCGGCTCACGTAATGGCTTCCCGGTATTGTCCATAATATGCCTCACCGAGCCTCATGTCAAGCCACGATGCTATTGATTTATTGGAGCCAGAAACATATACTAGATAGAAAAAAGGGGGAAAGGAGGTGACCTTGGATGCCAGAAATCGAGATTGGCCAAGTAAGTGATTTCTTCGCCCAGCCTGTGGTGGCAGGCATCACACTCACTGACGCACTGAAGGCCGGCGACAAGATTCACATCAAAGGGCATACCACAGACCTCGAACTCGTTGTTGAGTCTATGCAAATCAATAACGTGAACGTCACCGAAGGCAAGGCTGGAGATGCCATTGGTGTCAAAGTGTCTGACCGAGTAAGACGTGGAGATAAAGTTTACAAGATCACTGAATGATTTCTCATCCCCCGATAGCCTTGAGCAGGTTGGCCATTTCAATAGCGCTTGACGCTGCCACGAAGCCCCTGTTGCCCTCCTTAGCTCCAGCTCTCTCGATAGCCTGCTCCAGGGTATCGGCGGTAATCACGCCTTGAATGACCGGCAATCCCGTATCCAGGCTCACCCGGGAAATCCCTCTGTTCACCTCAGAAGCCACATATTCAAAATGCGGTGTGCCACCGCGAATCACAGCTCCAAGGCAAACAATAGCATTGTATTTACCGGTCTGCCCCAGCTTCTTGGCTGCTAAAGGAATCTCCAGACAACCCGGGGTCCAAACGACATCGATATCTTGCTCATCAACTCCGTGGCGTAGAAGAGCGTCTTTTGCCCCCTCAAGCAGTCTGCCGGTTATGACTTCATTGAAACGAGAGATAATCACACCAAATCTCAGCCCCTTCCCCAGTAACATGCCTTCGTAGCGTTCAGCCATGTGATGCCTCCTCCTTAACTCGCGGGTTCAACCTCGGTAGGCTCATCTACCCCCAAAAGGTGACCCAGCTTTCTCTGTTTAGCCTTGAGGTACTCAAGATTATAGGCCGTAGGCGGTGTTCTCAAATCCACAGTCTCCACTATCTCAAGTCCATAGCTCTCCAGTCCGATCACCTTCTTGGGATTGTTGGTCAGCAGGCGAATCTTATGTAAACCGAG
>JAUVVE010000051.1 GCA_030604795.1 Dehalococcoidia bacterium
CCTCTCAGGTCTTCTACCGCAAATGGCGTCCCCAGACCTTGTCTGAAGTAGTAGGACAAGACCACGTCACCCAGACATTACGCCATGCTGTGGACAGCGGTCGAGTAGCTCACGCCTACCTGTTCTGCGGTCCGCGAGGCACCGGAAAGACCAGCACCGGTCGCATCCTGGCCAAGACTGTGAATTGCCTCAACCCCGCACAGGGCGAGCCGTGTAATAACTGCGACATCTGTCGAGCAATCAACGAAGGCAATGCCTTGGACATAATAGAGATAGATGCAGCCAGCAACAGAGGCATCGATGAGATTCGTGACCTGAGGGAAAAGGTTAACTATGCGCCAGCTGTTGCGCGCTACAAGGTGTACATTATCGACGAAGTCCATATGGTGACCAAGGAAGCTTTCAACGCCTTTCTCAAGACCCTGGAAGAGCCACCTCCCTATGCCATCTTCATCCTGGCAACCACAGAACCACACAAGGTGCTGCCAACCATCCTGTCCCGCTGCCAGCGCTTCGATTTTCACCGGCTTTCCCAATCAGCTGTCATTTCCAAGCTTGATCTGATCTGCGAAAAAGAAGATATCCGTATTGACCGCGAAGCCTTGCGGCTTATCGCCAAGGTGACTACCGGCAGCCTTCGTGATGCCGAGAACCTGTTGGAACAGCTGCTTGCCTACTACGGAAACCCAATTGAGCTTCACCAGGTGCAGGCAATGCTGGGCATGAGTGGCGACCTGCGCATCAGAGAGCTGGCCAAACATATCATCGATAAGGATATCTCCGCGGGGCTTAAGACCATTAACAGCGTCAGCAATGACGGGCTTGACCTTCGCCAGTTTAATCGGGAACTGGTGGACTACCTCCGAGACTTGCTTCTGGTCAAGTCCGGCTCAGAAGCGGTGGTAGACGTTACCAGTGACGACTTGAACGAGATACAGACTCTGGCGGCTGGCGTCAGCCTCGACTACTTGCTCACGGCAGTCAAATCGTTTGGCAGAGTGGACCTTCGCTCAGACAGCTATTCGCCATTGCCCGTCGAGTTAGCCCTGGTGGAATGCATCTTGTCTGTCACCGGGGACAAGCAATTGGCTCCCCCTGCCGTATCCGAACCAGAGAAGCCCGTAGAGGTGGCCAGGCCCGCCGACAAATCAGACGAACCTGCACCGGAACCTCAGACTCCGGCAGTGGCCCAGACCGTTGAAACCACTCAGACGGAATCACCTGAGGATATCGATTACCTGCGCAATCGATGGAAGGAGTTCATTAATGCCATGCGCGGCGAAGGCTCCAGAGGTAATCTGGACGCCGTCTTGCGTAGTGCCTGTGAACCTCTAGCTATTGAAGACGGCACTCTCACAGTAGGTTTTTACCACAAGTTCCATAAGGACTATATCGAAGACGCCAAGTACAAGCATCTGGTAGAAAGGAAGCTGCGAGAGGTTTTCGGACAACCATACAAGCTAAAGTGCGTTATTGTCGAACGCGCCAAAGACCCCAAGAGGGAGAGCCCTCTGGTGAAGGCCGCGGTGGAAGAGTTGGGAGCCAGGATTATTGACAGCGAACCCAAAACGGAGGAGAAATGAACAAGTTCGTCTTTCGCCAGGCGCAGGAATTGCAGACCAAACTGGCCAAGGCTCAGGAGGAGTTGGCTGAGATGACCGCTGAAGTCACTGCAGGAGGCGGAGCCATAAAGATAGTCATCGACGGCCAGCAGAGAATTCGCTCAGTTAGCATATCGCCAGAAGTAATCAATGCTGAGGACGCCGAACTCCTGGAAGACCTGGTCATGACGGCTGTGAACGAAGCCGTGCAGAAGTCCCAGGAACTCGCCGCTGGCCGCTTGAGCAGCCTGACCGGCGGCCTCAAGATTCCAGGACTGTTCTAGGAGGGTGGTTAGTAGAATCTGCCTGTCATTATGAGCCATTCGCTCTCCGTCATTGTCGGGGGACCCTTCCCCATTGTCTTTCTGAGGGAGCCCTTCGCTTCTGTCGTTCTGAGCGGAGCGAAGAATCTCACATACAGCACAGGGCAGACTCCGCGACCGAAGAATCTAGAGCCCCTTCGCTGTCGCTCAGGCTAACAAGGAAGGAAGCCGTTTCGGGAGGCTAAGCCTTTGAATATCGACTCCACACCCACTGCCGAGCCAATAGCTAGACTGATCCAGGAGTTCAACGAGTTGCCCGGCATCGGGCCAAAGAGCGCCCAACGGCTGACCTATCATGTGCTACGGGCACCTGCAGACAAGGCCGACGCATTGGCTGACGCTATCAAAGCGGTAAAGGAAAAGCTAAGCTTATGTTCCCTCTGTCTCAATATCACTGATTCCCAACCTTGTGCCATCTGCCGTGATGAGGAGCGCGACCACACCACAATCTGTGTAGTCGAGGAGCCGATAGATATTCTTTCTCTGGAACGCACCCGCAAGTACAAAGGCCTTTACCACGTGCTCCACGGCGTCATCGCTCCGGCTGACGGGATAGGCCCTGACGAACTGAAGATCAAAGACCTTCTCTCTCGCCTCAACGCTGGCCAGGTGACCGAGGTGATACTGGCGACCAATCCCAACCTTGAAGGAGAAGCCACCGCCATGTATCTTCAGCGCCTCATCGCCCCGCTGGGCATTCGACTCACTCGTCTGGCTCGTGGCCTGCCCTATGGCGGTGACCTGGAATATGCTGACGACGTTACCCTCAGCCGGGCGTTAGAAGGAAGACAGGATATGTGACCGCGTACAGGCCATGACAGCGCCTCGGGTATACCAAACAGAAGCCATTATCATCAAGCGCACCAAGCTGGGCGAAGCCGATAGAATCCTGACGCTTTGCACACCGGCCCTCGGTAAGTTAAAGGCGGTAGCCAAGGGAACACGCCGTCCCCAAAGCAAGTTGGGCGGTCATGTGGAACTCCTTACCCATAGCTTGCTCATGCTAGCTCGAGGCCGCAACCTTGATATCATCACTCAGGCCCAGACCATTGACGACTTCTTGCCCCTGAAGGACAACCTGGAACGTGTCTCCCGCGGCCTCTATATCTCGGAGCTCGTTGACTCCTTCACCGCTGAACGCATGGAAGACCGTCGCCTCTTTAACCTATTGCTCGACACGCTGCACCAGTTGTCTCAGGCCGAAGATGGTGAGCTTGTCCTACGCTACTTTGAACTTCATCTCCTCGAGCGTCTCGGCTACCGCCCCCGGCTACAGCAATGTGCCAGTTGCGGCTCATCTCTCCAGCCAGCAGCTAACTACTTCAGCTCCAGCCAGGGCGGCGCCCTCTGCCACGATTGTGCCTACCAGGAGCCGATAGCCCGCCCTCTATCTTTAAACGCCTTGAAAGTCCTGCGCCTGTGGCAGGACTCGGACTACGCCACCGCCAGCCGGGTAAGAATGAAGCCGGAGTTATCCTCGGAGCTGGAACAGGTGTTGCGGGAATACATCAAGTACCTTCTGGAAAGACAGCTCAAGTCAACAGCCTGGTTGGACAAGCTAAGGCAGGAAAGTCAGCAAGCCAATAGCTAAGAGCCAGAGTGTCCCCCACGCAAGAACCTCGTGGGGGAAACCCTAAGCAGCAGATCCTAAGTGGAACCACAATCTTTTGATACACTACTCCTCTTTCAGCAAGTCATTGAATACCTCGGCATGATAGACTTCATGGTCCCTTAGCCGAATAAGCAGCTTCTTCAGGCCGGGGTCCGTTACCTCTTTGGCAGCACGGTCATATTCAGCAGCCACCTGCTTCTCAATTCTGATGTCAGCTCGCAGCATATCGGCCGTCTTGGTTGAATGGTCAACCTCAGTGTGTTCGATCCTGGGATTACCGCCACCATCAACCATCTCCTCAGCCAGCCAGCCCAGGTGCTGCATCTCATTGATAGCCTGGTCCTCCATCTCCTTCTTGACATCTTTGTTCGTGCTCATATACGAGTGCAACAGATACTGGAGGATTACGGTATACTCATGCTCAATGCCCCAATTCAGAATCTCGGCTACCCTGTCCTGCCGACTGCCTCTAATGTCCTTGGCGCCCTCCTTTTGTGCCTTCTCCACGAAATGCTGAAAATCACCGTGGTGTGATTCTTCGTCGGACAAGATCCGCTCCAACAGCCGTCTTATCTTAGGGTCATCGACACGCTTGATGTGCTCCTTATAGAGAGCAACGGCATCCTCTTCCAACAGTACACCGTTGTTCATCCAGTCCACCACTAGCTGGCCGCCCATACGCATGCTACCTCTCTCGAGGCTGGGAGTGCCGCCCAACTCGACTACTGTCTCAGCCAGCCAGTCGAGGTGACGCATTTCCTCTCTGGCAATTGCCTCGATCTCACAGGCCATCTCACCCTCGCCCATACCATAAGCATGGGTCAAATACTGAATTATGGCACCGTGCTCCCCCTCGAGGTCCTGATTCAGCAAGGCAATGGTTTCTTCGTTTTTCATTGGTCCTCCCTCGTAAATGAATGCCAGCCAAGCTCCTCAGGCCAGGTCTCGCTTCTTTTCTTCATATTCCTCCTTGCTTATCTCACCCCGTGCATACCTCATTTTAAGCACTTCCAGAGCTGAGTCCGTCTTCGCAGAGTCTCGCACCCTTGATGCAGTGGAACTGCGGACTGCAGCCACTATCGCCCATATGATGAGGCCCAAGACAACTATCGAGAAAACAGGCATCAGCCACATCCAGCCGAAGCCACCCATCATATATGGCCCCATCATCCCCCAGCCTCCACTCTGCCATCCCCAGAATGCCCCAATGACCAAGGGCACGACGATAAGGAGAGCTACGACTATGCCCCCGATGATCAGAGCTGTCTTTACATTTTTGTCCATGCCTTACCTCCTCGCAATTTATTCTATCCGTTTTTATTGTCTCATATTGAGATTGCTCGGTTGCCTCTATAAGCAACGTATATACTAACCCGGTTCTTTTTCTTCAGTGACGTATTTCTCAGGGTTCTGGTCGAAAGCCTTCCTACAACCCACAGCGCAGAAGTAGTATTTCTTTCCTTTGTACTCAGAACTGGCTGCTGCCTTGTCCTCTTCCACCTCCATCTTACATACCGGATCAATTGCCATTTGAACACCTCCTTATAATTAGTTGCCAAACCTAGCTGGCTTGAACCTCCTCAAACGCAGTGAGTTGGATACCACGGTGATGGAGCTAGCTGCCATGGCGGCCGCTGCCAGAATCGGATTCAGGAACCCATAGTCGCCTAAAATGAAGCGAAGCCCAGGCGGAACACCGATATGTCCGAAGGCAAGGTACAACACCCCTGCTGCCACAGGGATAAGGGCAGTATTATAGGCAAAAGCCCAGAAGAGGTTCTGCTTAATCGTCCTCATGGTACGCTTGCTTAAGGATATGGCGGTTACAATTCCCTCCAAATCGCCCCTCATTAGCGTAATCTCACCGGTTTCCATAGCGATATCGGTGCCCGTGCCGATGGCAATACCCACATCCGCCTGTGCCAACGCTGGCGCATCGTTGATTCCGTCACCAACCATTGCCACCACCTTTCCCTGCTGCAACTTCTTGACCTCCTGAGCCTTGTGTTCAGGCAGCACCTCAGCCAGGACACTGTCAATCCCCGCCTCACGGGCAATAGCCTCAGCGGTACGCCGGTTGTCCCCGGTAATCATTACCGTTTCAATACCCATCTTGTGCAATGCCTGGACTGCCTCTCTGGCATTCGGCTTTATGGTATCAGCCATGGCGATGATCCCCACCACACGACTATCCAGGCTTAGGAACATTACTGTCTTGCCTTCCTCGAATAGCTCGTTGGCCTTATCCTCCAGTCCGTTCAGGGGAAAGCCTCTTTCTCTCATTAATCTGAGATTGCCCAGCAGAAGCTTCTTCCCTTCCACCAAAGCTTCCACGCCGTGACCAGGGATAGCCCTGAAATCTGAGGCCGTAGATACCTTCAGCCTCTTCTCCAAAGCAGCCTTCACTATAGCCTCGGCAAGTGGATGTTCCGAAACGCGCTCAGCTGAGGCCGCCAGCCTGAGAACCTCTTCTTCCGAGGAAGAGGGGGCAGTGACTATGTCAGTCACCGCCGGCTCACCACGGGTCAGGGTACCTGTTTTATCCAGCAGCACAGTGTTTATCTGGTGCGCCCTTTCCAGTGCCTCACCACTCCTCACAAGAACACCATGCTCAGCTCCTTTACCTGTGCCCACCATAATAGCCGTTGGAGTCGCCAGCCCCAGGGCACAGGGGCAAGCGATAATAAGCACCGCCACAAAGTTCAGGATGGCAAAGGTGAGCGCTGGCGCTGGTCCGGCGAAGAACCAGATTATGAAGGTGATGATGGCAATGCCAATCACTATCGGCACGAAATAGCTGGCGATGATATCAGCCAGGCGCTGAATAGGAGCCTTGCTTCCCTGAGCTTCCTCTACCATTCTGATAATTTGAGCCAGAGTTGTATCCTTA
>JAUVVE010000081.1 GCA_030604795.1 Dehalococcoidia bacterium
GGTTAGCAGGATGCTTACAATAAGGAGAGTGACAACGGGGAAATAGAAGGTGAATCCGTCTTTCTTTATGAGTATGTCGCCGGGGAGCTTGCCCAGAAATGGGACATGCTGGCTGAGAATCAGTATCAGGCCCAGCACTACTATAGCACCGCCGACTATCAACAGAATCCTGCCTGTGCCTTCCACGTGATTAGCTCCTGAGGGCAGCCTTGAAATGCGAATATCGGCTGAGGTTCACTATGGCTCTAGCTGCCCTTTCCATGGAGGTGAAAACCGGTATTGAAGCTTGGGATAGTCTGCGTTCTATCTGGAGACGCGCTGCGTCTGATGGCCCAGGTGGTAGGACGCTCACCAGCGGCTTGTCCTGCTTGGTTCTCAGGTCTATGAGAATATCATTGATAGCTTCTACTTGCTCCCACGGGAAATAGTCGAGGAGCATCCCCATATCTTCTTGGACCAATACAAGGTCGATAGCCGAGTCGGCAAGAATAAGTTCGATGGTCTGTCTGAGAGTTGTGAGGCTACCAGCGGCCTGGCTGACATCCACGGGGTTGTGCAAAATGCTTCCTGCCTGGCCTAGAAGGCTAGTCAACCTTTGTCTGGTTGGCGGGGAAAGGGGTGGCATGTGAAGTCCAAGCTCAGTACAGGTATCGCTGGCTGAGACGGCGATACCACCACCGCCGTCAGCCAGTCCGCATACGATAGCTATGCCTTTGCCTCGCCATTGCTGAAGCTGTTGAAAGATCAGCAGAGTATCAGCTAGCTCCTCGAGGCTGTGGACTTCAATGGCGCCACCTTGCTTCAGAGCTGCTGACCATACAGCTGCTGAACTGGTTAAAGAGCCAGTATGAGACTTGGCTGCTGCTGCGCCCGCTTCGGTTCTGCCAGCTTTCCAGGCAATCACAGGTTTGACCTTAGTTACCTCCGCGATTGTATTGAGCAGGAGGGAACCATTCCGAACTCCTTCGAGATAGGCGCCTATGACGGAGGTCTTTGGGTCAGCAGCCATGTACTTCAGAGAATCGATACTGTCTAGATCGATACCATTCCCGAAGCTAATTCCTTTGCTGTATTTGATGCCTCGGGCTATCCCAAGCTCAACTAGCTGGGCACTGATGCCGCCGCTTTGGGAAATGAAGCCTACTGTACCGCTTTCACCTATTGTTCCCCCGGGCCCACAGGGTATCTTCCACTCGGGGCAATACACGCCAAGGCAGTTAGGCCCGATGATGCGGAAGCCGCCCTGTTGCGCCTTACTTACCATCTCTTCTTCCAGCTTGTATCCTACGTCGTCACCTATCTCCTTGAAACCAGCGGTAAAAAAAGCCACGGCTTTTACCTTCTTCGCTGGGCAATCATCCAGTAGGCTAGGTGCAGCTTCTCTGGGGATACACACGATGGCGTAATCGACAGTCCCTGGGATTGCCCTGAGGCTGGGATAGATTTTCAGACCCAGGACTTCACCTCCCTTGGGATTGACTGGATAGACATTACCGGTGTATCCGGCATCTACAACGGCTTTTAGCCAGTAGTAGCCGGCTTTCCTCTTATCTTGTGAAGCACCGACAACGGCGATCGACTCTGGGTAAAAGATACGGTGGAATTCCTGAAGCAGGTTTCTGGAGGATGATTCAGTCATCGACTAGGATTTTAGCTGAAAAAGGCTGGGCGGTGCAAAGCGCCGCCCAGCCTTAAGACAATCTTGGCGCCGTCTAGAACAACCCCTGTACTTTCCCTGTCTTGGTGTCGATATCTACTTTTCTAAAGGCAGGGTCGGAGCTGGTGCCCGGCATCAGGCTGATGGTCCCGGCGCAAGGACAAAGGAATTTCGCCCCGGAATAAATCAGCACATCGCGAATGGGCAGCGTCCACCCCTTGGGAACGCCCTTAACAGCGGGATCGTGCGTCAGGCTCAGGTGGGTTTTCACCATCATGGTAGCGTACTCGTCATATTTCGAGTCGCCTTCAAGCATCTTGGCCTTGGCTTCGGCATCGGCAGTCCATGACACACCATCGGCTCCGTAGACGACCTTGGCGATCTTGTCCACCCGTTCCCGCAGCTTCATTTCCGTCGGATACAGGAACTTGAAATCACCTTTCTCTTCGCAGGCTTCCATGATGGTATCCGCCAGCTCTAGGGCGCCATCGCCACCATCGGCCCAGTGGCTGGACACGGCGCAGCGTGCCCCGGCCGCCTGGGCTGCCTTTCGTACCATGGCGATCTCTTCTTTGGTATCCGTGTGGAACGAGTTGACACATACTACTGGGTTGATGCCTGACGTCCTAATCGTGTTGATGTGGTGCAGCATATTGGGCAAGCCCTTCTCCAGGAGCCCAAGGTCTTCCTTGGTGTAGGATTCGGGCAGGGGCCGACCGGCCACTACTGTGGGTCCGCCGCCGTGCATCTTTAGCGCCCTGATGGTGGTGGTGAGCACTGAGACGTGTGGCTTGAGACCGCTGAAGCGACACTTGACGTTCCAGAACTTCTCGAAGCCGATATCTGCGGCAAAGCCGCTCTCGGTAACATGGTAGTCAAACATCTTAAGGCCAATGCGGTCGCCGATGATGGATGATTGGCCCACGGCGATGTTGGCGAAGGGGCCAGCATGCACCATGCACGGTTGATACTCCACCGTGCACATCAGTGTGGGATTGATGGTGTTGCGCATCCAGGCGGTCATGGCGCCTCCCACCTCCAGGTCGCCGGTGGTGACGATATTGCCCTCCATGTCAAAAGCCACGGTAATCTCATCCATTCTGCGGCGCAGGTCTGCCAGGTCTGTGACAATTGACAGCATAGCCATAAGCTCGGAGCCGACGGCGATGCCGAACTTCGACTGCATGGTATAGCCGTCCATGCGCCCGCCGAGACCTATGACGATGTTCCTCAGGCTCTGGGCACAGAAGTCCATGATCCAGCCCATTTCAACTCTGGTGGGGTCAATATTAAGGCGGCGCATCCTGGTGCGCTTTTCCAGTTCGGCGTCATCGTAATTACGCTCGTGCTGCATTCTGGCGGTAACCGCTACCATGGCTAGGTTGTGAGCGTTCATTATGTCGTTGATGTCGCCGGTAAGCCCCATGGAGAATTCGGTCATGGGGATGAGCAGTGCGTTGCCGCCGCCAGCAGCCGTCCCTTTGATATTCATAGTTGGACCACCTGATGGCTGGCGTATACAGCCGCCCACGTTCTTGCCCCGCTTTCCCATGCCCTCGAGGATGCCCATGGTAGTCGTTGTTTTGCCCTCACCCAGCGGCGTGGGAGTTATGGCGGTTACCTCGACGTACTTGCCGTCAGGCTTGTCCTTGAGACGCTCGATGATTTTCATGAAATCGAGCCTGCACAGCCTCCCAGCTGGAATGACCTCGTCCTTTTGCAGGTTGAGTCTTTCCCGCCACTCCTCGGGAGTCGGCATGTTCGCTTCCGCCGCCTCTGCAATCTGCCAGTCCTTCAATTTTGTGGCATCGTATGCCATATGGTGACCTCCTTGTGTTGTTTATTCTAGGGCCGTGGCGGAATGCCCACAGCTCTGGTTCCTCAGTTAAAGCGCTGGCTCTTTAACCAGTCATCCCCGCCTTTATCTCCGCTGCCTCCACCGTGTTCATCAGCAGCATGGTCACCGTCATCGGGCCGACGCCGCCGGGTACCGGGGTTATTGCCGATGCCTTTTCCTTGACGGCATCGAAGTCAACATCACCCACCAGGCGGAAGCCCTTCTCTCTCGTCTTATCCTCCACGCGGTTAACGCCGACATCGATGACAACTGCGCCGTCCTTCACCATGTCAGCCGTTAGGGCCTTGGGAGCGCCCATTGCTGCCACCACAATGTCGGCCTGCTTTGAGAATGATGCTATGTCTTTGGTTCCGGTGTGGCATATCGTGACCGTGGCATTAGCCCCTTGCTTTTTTTGGATGAGGATAGCCGCCAGCGGCTTGCCCACGATGTTGCTGCGACCACAGATGACGACGTGTTTCCCTGCCGGGTCATTGCCACTCCTGATCAACAATTCCTGAACTCCGTGGGGGGTGCAAGGCAGGGGGCAACGCTCGCCCCGCAGCAGTTTACCCACGTTTATTGGGTGAAAGGCATCCACGTCTTTCTCTGGTGAAATGTAGTTAATCACCTTCTCTGTGCTGACATGTTTGGGCAAAGGTAGCTGCACCAGGATGCCGTGGAATTTCGGGTCTTCGTTAAGCTTATCAACAGTTCTTATGACTTCTTCCTCGGGCGTGTCTGCTGGTAGGCGAATAGTCTCCTCATGCATGCCTATTTCCTCAGCTCCCTTGGCCTTGGCGGTAACATACGATATCGAGGCCGGGTCTTCCCCTACTAGTACCACGGCCAGTGTCGGGGTTACTCCCTTCTCGTTGAGCTTCTTTACCCGCTCTTTCAGTTCCTCTCGGATCTCGGCTGCTATCTGCGTTCCGCTGATAACTTGTGCTGGCATTGCTCTATACCTCCTCCTTGCTATTCTGCTTTAAGCAGACTCGCGGTTGCGGTGTGGTTGGCCATGGCTACTTGCGTGTGAGCCTCCGAGGACTACTTTGCCAAACCGAGATTATAGCATGTGAAGCTAGGTCAAAGCAACAGCGCTTGGAGCCCAGGTTTGTTCTGCGTTGACTGTTATGATAAACTCAACTAGCTAGCGGGGGTTCGTTTGAAGATACTGGTTACCAATGATGATGGCGCGTATGCCGATGGGCTCTGGACACTGGCAAAGGAGTTACGAAATGTGGGGAAGGTAACCGTGGTTGCGCCGGACAGAGACCAGAGCGGTGCCGGCACTTCGGTGACGCTCCACCATCCTTTGAGATTAACTGGAATAAGGTCGCCGCTGGAGGGGGTTGATGCATATTCGGTGGAGGGTACTCCCGCCGACAGCGTGA
>JAUVVE010000104.1 GCA_030604795.1 Dehalococcoidia bacterium
GACAGCGCAGCACGATGTTGAGGTCGTTATCGTAAGTAGCCAATGAATCCAGGGTATGCCCAACATAACCAAATGAACTAGCATCAGTGGCCAGAATCCAGTTCAAAGTCTCCGCGTCGCCGGATTGCCCCTCGATGAAGATGTTTTCCATCTGTTTGACCTCGCCGCCAGAACAGCCTATGGTCAAGATTGTCAGCACTATTGACAAACCTATGAAGATTCTTACTTTGCTCATCTGTCAACCTTTCTAGTTCTTTTTCTTGCCCTGTGCCGGCTTGTCCCAGGCCACCGGCTAAGCACCTAGAATGTCACCATTTGCTCGTGGAGCTCTGATCAGTAAATGCGGACGCGAAGCCGGAATTATCTACTTCGACGGCGGTCGCCTCCCTTCATTGATTTGTCTCGTCTCTCTCCAATCCTCTGTTTTTGCTGCTGCTTTATCGCCTTGCCTGACTTGAAGCGGTTCAAGTTGAGGAAACCTTTGTTTTGGCCAGCCATAGAACGCGTGCTCCTACGTGAAACTCCGCTTGAGCCCAAGGATTACCTCGTCGGCACTATCTGCGGTTTCCGAGGTAAGGCGCTCAACGGCTTCGTCAACCTTCTTGTATTTATGAGCATCGTAAAGCTCATCCAATTTCTCATAATAGCCGGCTCTCCTCCCGAACCTGAAATTCAGCTTGTCCCGGGGAGATAATGCCCGGTATCTGTTCACGGTCGCCAGGCATACCGACTTAGCCTGAGGGAATTTGCCTTCTATTTCAGGCAGGAGGTTCATCATATGGTCGCTCTTGAATTCGCTCGTGACTTCCAGTTCTTCAATGAGGCTGCCGATTTCCTCAACAACCTCGTCTTCGCTTTGAAGCTCAAAATCACCGCTTTCGATTCTTGACCACAGAGGGAGGCCCTGCTGGACGTTGAGAGTCCGCAGGCGGATATAGTCAGGGTCAATCTCGTTGAGGGCCCTGGCTGTTTCCATGACGTGGTCTGGCGACATTTCCCTGCCACCGAGTCCGGGCATTACGTATTCACACAGTGAAATCCCAGCTTCCTTCACCTTCTTGCCACCTTCGATATGGTCGTCAGCGGTAACCCCTTTGTCCATGTACTTGAGCACAAGGTCGGAGCCGCTTTCGAGCCCGACGTGTAACCGGGAAAGGCCGGCGTCTTTGAGCTGTTTCAGTTCTTCTACCGACTTCTTGGCAGCAGTCTTGGAACGAGCATATGATGTTATCCGGGTTAGTCCGGGGAATATCTGTTTTAGGAAGGAGACCACTGTGACCAGGTCAGGCGTCCGCATGATGAGAGTGTTGGCATCTTGGAGGAAGGCTGACTCACCACCCGCCCACAGCCATAGAGCCACATTGCGCACACTGGCGTTGTGTTGGTATTGATTGTAGATTGTGGCAGCTACTTCCTTGAGTCGTCCTCCATAACCCATTCTCCAGGTTAGTTCCCTTATCTCATCCGCGATGGCTTTGGCCGTTTCGATATCCTTGAGCACATCCTCAGCTGGTCTCAGTTCGAACTTCTGCCCTTTGTATACAGCACAGAATTGGCACCGGTTCCACGGGCAGTTTCTCGTCGCTCTTATCAGCAGTGAATATGCCTCACTAGGTGGCCTTATTGGACCCAGCTCAAAGGAATAATTAGTCAGGCTTTGCATTATCATGCCTTTTCATTATATCCTTTGGGCTTGTCTACTAGCAACCTCACGCCTTTTGCAGTTGTCTATTCTAACAAGACCTATTGAATAGGAGCGTGAGCCTGTTATAATGTTGTTGAGGTTGGCTTCTTTTGGAGACACCGTGTTGGTTGAGGGCCTCTTGAGTAGCGTTCTCTTTATTGAGGCTTTTCCGGCGGGCAAGTAGCCGCGGTATACAGGGTAGTGCGGCTGAAATAGAGGGTGCCAATATAGTATGAGGAGTGCCTCCAAGGTGTGGCCAGTCATGGACGGAATCAAGGTGGTCTCCTTTGACGTTGAAGGCACGCTAGTAACGCCTGACTTCAGCTATGCCATTTGGTTCGAAGCGATTCCTCGACACTTCGCGGACAGGAAAGGCACTGGTTTTGAAGAAGCCAGAAGGGCTGTCGAAGAGGAGTACCAGAAGGTAGGTGACCAAAGGCTGGAATGGTACGATATTCAGTATTGGTTTGACAAACTCGACTTGGGCATTCCTGACCCTGTTATGGAGGGATACCAGAGTAGAGTATGTTACTATCCTGAAGTCGGGGAGGTACTTTCATCCCTGAGCGGAATATACAAGCTTACTGTAGCCTCAGGGTCAGCGCGAGAGTTTCTGCGCTATCTTCTTCGAGATATCGAGCCCTATTTCGCCAGGGTCTTTTCCTCGGTCTCTGATTATAGGCGGCTGAAGACACCCGAATTCTATCGGAAGATGTGCGCGGTGCTAGGAGTCGAGCCGGCGCAGGTTGTTCATGTCGGCGACAACTGGCAATTTGACTGCGTTGCTCCCGGTGAGATAGGTATTCATGCTTTCTACCTCGATAGGAAAAGGCAAGGTGACCACCAGAACTCGTTGGCAAGCCTGACGCAGCTGAAGGCTCATCTGTCGGGCTAATGCGGGAGACAAATCGTTCCTTGCGTGGCGCTACACGGTGTTCGATGATGCTCCCTGCTACCGGGCGCAGTCAGCTGAGCTCAGCCATATCAGAGCGCCTCGACTTTAACCTGCTGGACGAGTCTTTCTACGTCCTCCCGCCGACAGAGCTCGGTGCCTGGTGTTAGAACGGCCGCTGTCCCAGCGGCTACTGCCAAGCGGCATGCCTCCTCGATGGAATCTCCTTGGCTTAGGCTTAACACCAGGCCGGCGATTGTCGAATCGCCAGCGCCTACAGTGCTGCTTATCTCTACTTGGGGTGGTATTGCCTTCAGGAGCTTGCCCTCGTTAGCAACTATGAGCCCGTCCCTGGCTCTGGAGATTGCCACAATCCCGATGTCTTGGGCAGCGAGAGCTCGCGCCGCTTCAACGATTGCTGCTTCATCTCTTAGCTTTACTCCGAGCAGCACTTCGGCTTCGTGGACGTTCGGTTTGATGACATCGGGTTTGGCCTTCACCCCCTCTTTCAGCCACTCGTCGTCTGAATCAAGAACGGTTCTCACCCCTTGCCTTTTGATCTCCTCTATCAGTCGTGCGTAGATGTCATCGGGTACTCCCGGTGGTACACTGCCAGCCAGGACCACGAAATCGGGCTTCGGTTGGATTTGTGTTATCTTGCTTACCAAGTCCTCCAACTCATCCCGGGAAACATGTGGTCCTGGGGCGTCGATTCTCGTTTGCCGGTGCGCCTTCAGATCAGTGATGATGAAATTGCTTCTGATTTCGCCCTTAATCGGGGTAAAATCAACGGGCACCCCTTGTCGCTGGAGGAGCTGCTTAAGCACTTCGCCATCAATGCCACCGATGAAGCCGTAGGCGATGGTGTCACCTCCCAGTTCGTGGACAACTCTTGAGACATTGATTCCTTTACCACCCGGGTCTCTACGCAGGCTGGTCCACCGATTGGCTTCCTCTACTACCAGTCCCTCTACGGTAACTGTCTTGTCCAAGCTCGGATTCAAAGTCACTGTTGCAATCATTCAGGTTCTTTCCACTTTTAGCAAGTTGGTGCTACCGGACACGCCAATAGGCACGCCACCGGTGATAACCACCAAATCCCCGCGGCGTGCTAATCCGACTTGTCTGGCTATTTTGGCTCCTCGCGTGAACAAGTCAACAATTCTTGAAGCCTCAGGAACCTGGAAGGCACGTACTCCCCAGGATAGGCATAATTGTCTCTGTGTTCTGCGGCTGGGGGTAATAGCCAGGATCGCTACCTGTGGGCGATATTTGGCGACGCGTCTGGCGGTGCTCCCCGAGGATGTGAAAGCAACGATGGCGGCTGCTCCCAGTTGGCGGGCGGTGTGGCAAGCAGCATAGCTGATAGCATCGTCGGTTTCAGGCTGGATGTCTTTGCCTTTGCTTGCCAGAATCTCCTCGTATGGCAGGGCTGACTCTGTCTCCACAGCGATCTGTGCCATCATAGAGACGGCTTCTCTAGGGTAGTTGCCGACGGCGGTTTCCTCCGACAGCATGAGAGCGTCGGTACCATCGAAAATGGCGTTGGCTATGTCAGTGACCTCGGCCCGCGTGGGACTGAGCGAGTCTACCATCGACTCCAGCATTTGAGTGGCTA
>JAUVVE010000089.1 GCA_030604795.1 Dehalococcoidia bacterium
ACCCGGCACTGATGGCGCCCTCGCTTTGAGCATGCTGGAAGTGGTCATTGACGAGGAGCTATACGATGAGGACTTCGCTGAGAAATGGTGTCATGGTTTTGAAGCGTTGGCAAGCTATGTTCAGCATTTCCGCCCTGAAGTAGTCGAAACCATCACCGGGGTGCCGGCGGACACCATTCGAGACCTAGCCCACCGCATTAGCAATGCCAGCGGTACCAGTCTACTGATGTACACCGGTCTGGAGTACTCCAATAGTGGGGTCCAGACTGCCCGAGCCGTGCTGACTCTGTTTGCCTTGACTGATCAACTCGACGTACCTGGTGGTATCGGGCTGACCATGCTAAACACCAATTTCCCCATCAACCGCTCCTGCAACCAAGAAAACCCTGCCCTATACCTGGCGGTAGCCCGTGAGCGGTTCCCGATCTACAGCAACTATCGCGGCGAATCCCACGCCATCGGGCTGGTGAATTCCGTGCTCAAAGGCAACCCATACCGTATCCGAGGTTTCATCATCCACGGTGCTTCTCTGCTCACCTCGTGGCCGCAGACTCCCATCTGGCGCCAGACTCTATCCACACTGGACTTTTTAGTCTGTATTGACCGCCAACTGACGGCCGACGCCGCCTTCGTCGATATTGTGCTGCCAGCTACCACTATGTTCGAGAACGACTCTTACATGACTTACGGACCTATCTTTCGCCTGCGGGAGAAAGTGATTGAGCCGGTGGGCGAAGCTCGCAACGATTATGTCATCATGGCCGAGCTGGCTAAGCATCTGGGTTACGGGCACCTGTTTCCCCAGACCGAAGAGGAAATGATCCGTTTTGCTTTAGAAGGCTCCGGTTACACCCTTGAAGATGTGAAAGCGGTTGGCGGCTGGGTGAGACTGCCAACTCCGATGATGGAATACAAAAAGTGGCAAAAGGGTGGCCTACGACAAGACGGCAAGCCTGGTTTTGACACGCCGACGGGTAAGTTCGAGATATGGTCCACAATTCTGGAGGAATACGGCTATGAGCCGCTACCCAAATACACCGAACCTATCGAAGGACCACTGGGAAGCCCCAAAGTGGCGGAGAAGTTTCCATTAGTCTTCAATTCTGGCGCCCGGCCACAGGTGGATTTTCGCTCCCAGCATCATGGCATTCCAGGCCTGGTAAAGGATAACCCGGAGCCCATCGTAGAAATCAATGCTGAGGATGCTGAGGAGCGAGGGATCAAGAGCGGTGATCTGGTGGCAGTTAATACTCTTAGAGGAAGCGTTACTTTTAGAGCCCGAGTCACGGCTGATATTGTGAGGGGGGCTATCGAATGTAACATGGGCGGCGGCACGCCGGTGGGTCCAAAGGCGTGGCAGGAGTGGAACGTCAACGAGCTCACTGATATAAACAACTATGATGAGGTCTCCGGCTTCCCGGTCTACAAAGCCCTTCTTTGTGATGTAGTCAGGATTGAAGTGGGCACGGCGGAAACACAGCGTACGGTTGGTAAGCAAGTGACGGCATATGATTCTGACCTGGTCACTCCACAAGGCGGGACAAGGAAACCCGAGAAACGCATATATCTCGACAACAATGCCACCACGCAGGTTGCCGATACGGTGCGAGAAGCCATGATACCGTTTCTAGAAAGGGCTCACGGCAATCCGTCCAGCATTCATGGTATGGGTAGAGATGCC
Source organism: Dehalococcoidia bacterium (assembly GCA_030604795.1). Lineage (GTDB taxonomy): Bacteria > Chloroflexota > Dehalococcoidia > GIF9 > UBA5629 > JAUVVE01. Next base: position 1,682 of record JAUVVE010000089.1, read on the forward strand.
CGGGACGCTGTGGAGAATGCCCGTCGCCAGGTAGCCGGATTGATTAACGCCCAGCCACGAAGAATCATCTTCACTGGCGGAGGCTCCGAAGCCGACAACCTAGCCCTCAAAGGCGTGGCGTTTAACCAGCACAATAAAGGCAACCACATTGTTACCACGAGCATCGAGCACCCGGCTATTCTGAGCACTTGCCTGTTTCTAGAAAGACTCGGTTACAAGGTCACCTACCTTGAGGTAGACGAAAATGGCTGGCTGGTGCCTGACAAGCTAAGGAGAGCTATCAGAGATGACACCATCCTTGTCACCATTATGATGGCTAACAATGAGGTGGGCACTATTCTACCGATTAAGGAGTTGTGCGCCATCGCCCACGAAAGAGACATCCTGTTCCATACCGATGCCGTCCAAGCCGTCGGAAAGGTCAGGGTGGATATGGAAGAGTTAGGTGTAGACCTCCTCAGTCTCTCTGGACACAAATTCCACGGCCCAAAAGGCATTGGAGCCCTCTATATGAAGAAGGGTATCAAGCTGGAGCCACTCATCCACGGCGGCAAGCAGGAGAGCGGACTGAGAGCAGGAACGGAGAACGTACCAGCTATCGTGGGCCTGGGCAAAGCGGCCGAGCTGGCGCTACAGGCCGTGCGGGATGCAGAGAAGATAAAAGAACTGCGGGACAGGCTAGAGGGTGGAATCAGGAAGCTGGTGCCAGGCGCCAGACTGAACGGTCATCCAGAAATGCGGCTCCCAAATACGCTCAACTTGACCCTGCCCGGGCTCCGTGGTGAATCGCTTGTGGTGGCACTGGACCAGCACGGTATCTCCCTTTCTTCAGGGTCCGCCTGCAAATCAGGGTCTCCGGAGCCAACGCATGTGCTGATTGCCATGGGCAGGACCGAAGAAGAGGCTCACTGTGCAATACGGTTTTCGCTGTCACATAGCACTACTGAAGAAGATATTGATGAGACGGTGTCAGCAATAGCGCAGGTACTGGAAGAGAAGAGCAGGGTCCGGCTAACTCCCTGCAAGTAGACTGAACAGGCACCTCTGTCTCGGTCAGAGAGTGAGAGAGCGAAAGGGTCTCGGTATAGTACCCTGAGCACGTGTTTTCAAAGCAAGAAAAGTACCAGCCTAAAAGTAGCCCGTCTCTGTCTTATACGGGATATGTGCTTCGTTCTGGTTACAGAGTAGTTCCTCCGGTATTGATAAGGTACTGTACACTGAACCACTGCTGGTTATCCGTCCAGGCGTGCTCGACTTTGAATCCGGCAGCAACAGCCATCTGCTCAAACTCATCAAGGTTGAACTTATAGGAGCTCTCTGTCCAGATGCTCTCACCCCCAACAAAAGGGATAGCAACATTATCCAGATGGACAGTCTGGTCTCTGAGACTGACGAGGTGCATCTCGATCCGACCTTCTCTGGGATTGTAGAAGGCATAGTGCTGGAACCAGTCGAGTCGAAAATCACAGTTGAGCTCACGGTTGATTCGCTCAAGCAGATTAAGGTTGAAAGTGGCGGTTACACCCTGGCTGTCGTTATAGGCACAGTGGAGTACGCGGGGGTCCTTCTTAAGGTCGACACCGATGAGCAGTCCGCCGCCCGGGCGACACACCCCGGCAACGTGCTCCAAGAAAAGCTTGGCGGGAATAGGGTCAAAGTTGCCAATTGTTGAGCCGGGGAAATAGACTACGGCGCAGTCACTCGGACGCCTGGGGACAGGCAGGTCGAAGCCGCTGGTATAATCGGCGCAGACTGGAAGCACCTCTAAACCAGGATAATCAGAGGCAAGCTGCTTTGTCACCCCTAATAACTGCGTCCGTGAAATGTCAATCGGCACGTAGGCCGCCGACTGGTGCAAGTGGTCCAGAAGGATGCGCGTCTTGGTGCAGTTCCCACTGCCATACTCGATAAGGAGAACGCGCGGTCCAAGAAGCTCAACCATTTCTTCAATATAAGTTTCCATGACGGCGGCTTCAATCCGTGGGATATAGTATTCATCCAGCGTGCAGATACGCTCAAACAAATGAGAGCCTTGCTCATCATAGAAGTACTTGGAAGGCAGCTCTTTTTGCGCTTTTCGCAGGCCGCTTAGGACCTCGGCGAGAAAGCGATCCCGTCCGGGGTTGAAGTCATGCAGTCGAATCTGATTGTCTTTCTTGGAATTCATGGTGAACTTACCCCATTTCTGTCCAACTACCGCTTCCGCAACCCACCCCACATTTGACTACTTCTGCCGTAGCTGTTCTTATATATTTACCGACTATTATAACCTATATGGTCAATCACACAAAGTAAGGATTTGCCCGGAGAGATGGGAGACGGCATTGTCAAGGTCATACAGGCTGTGACGCCTTAAGGAACTGACTATTCCGTAGACACTGTGATTCGTCTTGCTCCTATCTCCAACGTGTGCGTGTTGACAGAACCAGCCTATCCGTATAAACTGTTTATTATTATCTGCCCGATACTGCCCATACTGTATCGCCAGAGAATGGAGGTATCAATGGAGCGGAGCGATTTACTGAGAGATGGTTATGGACGCATTTTAGGGTCACTGGAGCGTACACTCAAGGAGCTAACTGAGGAGGATTTGAACTGGCAGCCTCGTCCCGACTGTAATAGCATCGGCTGGCTAACCTGGCACCTAACTCGGTTGCAGGACGATCATATTGCCGACCTGATGGGGGAAGAACAACTTTGGACTAAGGACGGATGGCATGCCAAGTTTAACCGCCCACCCGACCCCAAAGACCGTGGGTTCGGTGACAGTACTGAGCAGGTGGCAGCATTTAAGTCTCCAGATATCGAGACCCTACTCTCTTACCATAAGGCAGTTCTGGAACGCTCGAAGAATTACTTCCTCACCTTATCCAGTGCCGACCTCGCCCGGGAACTTGATGAGACGTGGTACCAGCCAGTACCAACGGTCAGAGTACGCCTCATCAGTGTCTTGGCCGATAGCCTCCAACACGCTGGCCAGATGGCTTATGTACGTGGCCTGCACCAGGGTAAGGGCTGGCAGAAACA
>JAUVVE010000044.1 GCA_030604795.1 Dehalococcoidia bacterium
AGTGGACGGCCTCTACTCATGGGAAGAATACACGTTGTTGAAGGGTCGCTACGGTGACCATTTTTATGTGGTTGCAGTTTGGGCATCCCCTGAGACAAGATATGAGAGGTTGACACAAAGATCAGTCCGACCCCTAACAGCGGAGGAGGCTTTTAGCCGAGATGTTGCGGAGATAGAGGATACCAACAAAGGTGGGCCGATCGCCATGGCAAACTTTACTATTATAAACGAGTCTTCATTAGAAGCCTTAGAAAGTGAAACAGAAAGGGTTCTCGCTGCTTTGAAATGAAAAGAATAACAAGGCCAGATATCGATGAATATTTCTTGAAAATAGCTTCTGTAGTGGCAGAACGCTCGACGTGTCGCCGACACCATGTGGGAGCTGTAGCGGTAGGGGGCAAACACATATTAGCTACGGGCTATAACGGTGCTGCCTCTGGACTTAAGGATTGCCTTGAGCTTGGCTGCCTAAGAGATGACATGAATGTACCATCTGGAACGAGGCATGAGGTGTGCCGGGCCATTCACGCAGAGCAAAATGTTATCATACAAGCGACTCTCCATGGGGTAAGCCTGGAGGGCGCCACAATTTATGTCACCCATACACCATGCATACTATGTGCGAAGATGCTGGTTAATGCCAAGATAAAGCGGTTTGTTACCTTTGGCGAGTATGCTGATGACGCCTTCAGAGACCTATTTAAGGAAGCCAAAATAGAGTTTGAATTGCGTAAGAAACCGTCTTCCAACATCACCTATCTGGCTTAGGGGATTACCTGTGCGCCGTCAGCAGTTTGGCACAATTGATGGGTTTATAATTCTCCACTAGCGACGCCCTTCGTCTGTTAATAAACTTGGAAACGCTGTTGTTAACATGCGTCACCATGTCGATCTGTTCTGATGTTGCCTCTCCAAGCCACTTCAATCGTGAGCGAAAAGCTAGTACCCCCCTGGTTGCCAGTATAAGTTTGCGGACTTACCTCAAAAAAGCGGAACTAGTGTTTGACTGTCGTTTAATTGAGCGGACCAATACATGAAAGACTAATCATCCAGCTCTGGGGGGATATCCTTCGCCGGATATAATACAGTCAGACGACCCGGTCAATAACTAGGATGAGAGAAACGCCAACCCCAACGATCCGGAGCTAGCTCCTGATGAGCCGTTGCGGATTCAAAGTACGGTAGCCCCGAGACCAAACCAGGCACTAGACTATGCGTTCGAAAGGTTGGGATGGTGCTCCGATTAGTATTACTGGTTGACATTACTTTGCATTTCATATTAGAATATTAATGTATATGAATATTGCAATATATAACAGGATGGTGCCTTGATGGAGGAATCTAAAATACTGCTTTTCAAACTCCAGGCTGAGATCTGCAAGACCCTCGCCTATCCTAAGCGACTGATGATTATCCATCAGCTCCGAGAGGGGGAGATGTCGGTGGGCCAACTGGCATCCAGTCTGGGCCTGCCACAGGCCAATGTCTCGCAGCACCTGGCCATCCTCCGGGAGCGGGGCATTGTGGCCACGCGTCGCGAGGGGACCACCATTTACTACAGCCTTGTCAGTCCCAAGATCGGCGAGGCCTGCGACCTGGTGCAGGGGGTCCTGCAGGAGCAGTTGGCCAGCAACCGGGTTCTGGCCAGTTCCCTGGGCTATCTTGGCAGAGAAACATAAGCAAATAACGGGAGGTTGCAATGGGCAAATTGAATACCAAGGAACGAAGCTATCTCGAGGAGGAATTCGGCAGCCGTGTGTGCTTCCGTAAGACTGAACGCAAACTATACAGCCATGATATCGCTGCTATGCCCAGCCTCATCAAACCACTCATTGGCGACACGACGCCAGACGCCGTGGTCCAGCCGAAGTCAGAGGAGGAGCTGGTCGACCTGGTACGCTGGGCAGTGGAACAGAACGTACCTCTCACCCCACGCGGCAAGGCGTCGTCCGGCTACGGCGGCGTGTTGCCGGTAAAGAAGGGCGTAGTGGTGGATTTCTATCGCATGAACCGGATCATCCATATTGACCCCGAGGCCCAGACGGCCACTGTGCAGGCTGGTGTGGTGTGGGAGAAGCTGGACAGGGAGCTGGAGAAGCACAGGCTGACCCTGCGACTGTATCCCACCAGCTACCCGGCATCCACCGCCGGAGGGTGGCTGGCTCACGGTGGCGCCGGCATCGGCTCCTACGAGGCGGGCTGGTTCCCCGATAACGTGGTCAGCGCCCGAGTGGTACTGCCCGACGGCACGGTCAGGGAGTTCAGCGGCCCTGAGCTTGACCTGATCGCCGATGTCGATGGCATTACCGGCTTGATCAGCGAGTTGACGGTTCGCATTCAACCACTCGAGGATCTGGAGTTGGTGGCTATCGGCTGCCCTGACCCCCACGACCTGCAGAAACTGGTTCAGTCCATGGTAGACCAGAAACTGCCCATATGGTCACTGATATTCATCAACCCGCGCATGGCGGAGCTTAAGAACAAGGCTCCGCTGATGGAGCACTACGGCCATCCTGTAGAGGAACGGGTGCTCTTGCCTGCGGCCTATATCATGACATTGGCTTTCCGCGCCAAAGACCGCGAGGCGGTGACGGGCAGGCTGCCGGAGCTATTGAAGCCCTGTGAGGCGGAGATACTCAGCGACCGCATCGCCCAGCATGAGTGGAAGCACCGCTTCAAGCTGATGGTGGTGAAACGCCTGGGGCCAAGCCTGGTGCCAGCTGAGGTGGTCATCCCGCTCTCCGCTCTGGGCGACGTGATGACCGAGATCGAGCAAAAGATAGCTCAGCCCATCGTTAAGGAGGGTGTAGTCATTAGAGAAGGCCACAATGGCCAGCCCGAGGTGGTAATTCTGGGCTTCATCCCCAGCGACCAGCGCAAGTTCAAATACAATTTCGTTTTCGGTCTGTCCCTGAGCATCATGAAGATCGCCGAGAAGCACGGCGGGCGGGCGTACGCAACCGGGCTCTACTTCGCAAGGAAGGCGCCGCAGGTGTTGGGAGCGGACCGGGCTAGCCGGTTGAGGGCGTTCAAGGCCCAGGTGGACCCCAAGAATATCCTGAACCCGGGTAAGGTTATCGGCAGTAGGCTAGTCGGCACGTTTCTCGGCCTGGCGCAGGCCTTCGAGCCCCTCATCCGTCCCTTTGGCAATAGAGTTATCCCCGAAATAGGCGAGCGGCCGACAAAGCCGGTCCGCGATATTCCGGCCGACGTGGCTTGGTATGCCTACGGCTGTTCCCAGTGTGGCTACTGTATTGAAGAGTGTGACCAGTTCTACGGACGGGGATGGGAGAGCCAGTCTCCGCGGGGCAAGTGGTACTGGCTGCGGGAGTATATGGAGGGTCGCGAGGAGTGGGACCAGTTCATGGTCGACACTATACTGGTATGTACGACTTGTGAGCTGTGCAACCAGCGCTGCTCAGCCGCCCTGCCCATTGAGCCCTCGAGATGAAGTTGCGCGGCCAGCTAATCGATGAGCAGAGGAAGATGAGCTTCCCGCCCTTCGAGATGATGGCAGCGGCGGTCCGAAAGGAGGGCAATATCTGGGCAGGATATCGCAAGGACCGCGCTGCTTGGTTCCCCCAGGACCTCGAGGAGAAACACGGGCCGGCTTACCAGTCGAAGACTGTGTACTTCGCTGGCTGCACCGCCAGCTATGTGGAGCATGACATCGGCATGGCCAGCGTCCGATTGCTGGATGCGGCCGGTGTGGACTTCACCTACCTGGGCAATAGGGAGAGCTGCTGCGGCACGCCCATGCTGGTGGCCGGTATGTGGGATGTCTTCGCGCAGGTGATGAGGCAGAATATCCACGCGGTCAAGGAGGCCGGTGCCGACACCGTTGTCACCTCGTGCCCTGCCTGCGACATGATGTGGCGGCACGTCTACCCAACATGGGCGGAGAAACTGGGTATGGAATATGGAATCACGGCGAAGCACTACAGCGAGCTGCTGGCGGAGAAAATCGAGGCGGGGGAGTTTGCCTTTCCCGAGAATGGCCACAAGCCGTGTACGGTGACCTGGCACGACTCGTGTCACATCGGCCGTGTGTCCGGCGTGTACCAACCTCCACGCCAGCTCATTGAGGCCATCCCCAACACAAAGCTGGTGGAGATGAGCCATAACCGCGAGGCGGCGCATTGCTGTGGGAGCGTCCTGACCCTGATCAAGGAACCACCGGTGGCTGCCGAGATAGGCAAAACGCGGCTTGATGAAGCGGTGGAGGCCGGCGCGGAGAAGGTGCTGGCCCTATGCCCCTGCTGCGAGTTCCAGCTCCGCGTCAGCGCTGATAAGAAGCAGGTGCCCATTGAGGTGGTGGACCTGGCGCGCTATGCGTCGTCGGCCCTGGGCTACGACTTCCCCGACCCTAACCCGGAGGTACAGAAGCAGTGGGCGGTTTTCGAGGCCATGATCGCGCTAATGACGCCTCAGGGCTTCGCTGACCTGATGGGCGCAATGTGGCCGGAGCTCATCGATGCTATGCCCTTCGGTATGGGGCCGATGATGCGATTCATGGGCAAGATTCCTGGAGCGCTTCGTATCATGAAGCCCATATTTCCCATCCTGTTCCCCAGGCTGCTGCCCATGATGATGCCCAAGGTGATGCCGACCATGCTCGAGCGAGTGGCGGAGCGCATCCCCATGCCAGACTATATGGCTGAGCAGATGCCAGAGATGATGCCCCAGGTTATGAACAACCTGATGCCGCACATGATTGGCGATGTGGTGCCACTGGTGACGCAGCCAATGATCGACTACCTGAGGGGGAAGAACGGGAAATAAAGCTGTTTGGCACAAATAACCAATAAGTATCCGGAAGAGGTTATCATGTGTTGTGATTGATGAGCCTAACATTTCTTAACACACGTTCGCTTTAGATCCGGTTTCGTTTTGTAAGTCAGTCTGTTTATGAAGGGCTCTGTAATAAATGGCTTTACTCTTTTCAGCTTCGCTTTGCGGCATGGATCAACTCAGTCTGGGTTACCTGCTTTGTTCCTGTACTCACCGTTTGATTGCCTCCATTTATATTGCTTTCGTGCACAAGTCTGTTACTCCTTTTACCGATAATGTCTTAGTAGAACACCAAGAATGTAAAGAATGGATTTTTACCAATGGAGGTCATGGGGGGTTGTCAAATCTTATTTAATATGTATAATGTGCTCCATTACCAAAAGACCAGATAGCGAGGTTGAAGAGCTAACGCGATTATGTTGCTAGTCATGAATTGTGAATTTCATATACGCTAGGCGAATACCCTGTAGGAGGTTGTTACATGAAGAAGTATGACGTAATAGTAGTTGGGTCTGGGTCTGGAATGCTTATTGTAGATGAAGCCACCGACCATGGTCTGAAAGTTGCTCTGGTGGACAAGGGGCCTTTCGGAGGAACTTGTCTCAATACAGGCTGTATCCCTTCCAAAATGTTGATATATCCGGCAGATAGCATTGTGGAAATACAGGAAGCCAAGAAGCTGGGTATTGAGGCAGAGACCAGAAGTGTAGACTTTAGCTTCATAATGCAGCGGATGAGAAAGAGTATACATGAAGGCCAAAGCCAAATGAGACAGGCTCTTTCGCAAGCAGAGAATCTGGATTTCTATGAAGGTGAAGGGCACTTTGTGGGGGATTATACCATTGAGGTCAGTGGAGAGAAAATCAAAGGGGATAATATTTTTTTAGTGTCTGGCTCGCGACCTTTCATACCTCCCATAAAGGGCTTAAATAGCGTTGACTATTTGACAAATGAAACGCTGCTGCAACTTAAGGAACTACCCGATAGCCTCATTATCATTGGTGGTGGATATATCGGCGTCGAATTCGGACACTTCTTTGCTGCTATGGGCACTAAAGTCACTATTCTCGAGATGATGGAAAGCCTTGTCCCGGTTGAGGAACCGGAAATATATGAGCTTCTGAAGGAACAGCTGCGCCGGCGCATGGATGTCTATACCAATGCCCAGGCCGAGGAGGTAAAGCAGGAGAGCGGCAAGGTTAAAGTTGCGGTAAAGGACAGGAATACCGGTGAAAAAAGGGATTTTACAGCGCAAAGAATTTTGGTCGCCGTGGGCCGACGGTCAAACGCCGATTTATTGAAGGTAGAAAATACCGGCGTGGAAATCGACGGTAGAGGATTTATAAAGGTTAACCAGTATCTTGAAACCAGCAAAAAGAACATATTTGCCGTGGGCGATGCCAATGGGCAACAAATGTTCACCCATGTGGCGAATCGTGAAGCGCTAGTGGCTGCGGAAAACATGTTTCACAGCGCAGATTTGAAGATGGACTATAACGCCATACCTCATGCCGTTTATTCCCATCCTCAGATTGCATCGGTAGGGCTAACCGAGGCGCAGGCAAGAAAAGATCACGACATATTGATAGGAAGGGTAAGGTATTTCGATGTTGCCAAAGGTGAAGCCATGATGGAAGAGGAGGGCTTTGCCAAAGCCATAGTGGAAAAAGATAGCAGAAGAATATTGGGCTTTCATATTATAGGGCCCTATGCCCCCGTACTTATCCAGGAAGTGGTAAATGCCATGACATCCGGAGGTCAAATAGATGAAATAAATGAAGGCATTCATATCCATCCTGCCCTTTCTGAATTGATACAGACCACGGTCAATAGTCTTGAGGAATC
>JAUVVE010000065.1 GCA_030604795.1 Dehalococcoidia bacterium
AGCTTTATGCAACTACGGATAGGGAATCGGTCCGATTGCTGGACCGTGAGACCTATGGTAGGCGCTAGGCAATCGCTAATGAAAAAGGAGGCAGCAGTGATTGACCATGCTAAGATTGAGGCAGCAGCACTTTCCATGATTGAGGCTATTGGCGACAACCCTCGAAGACAAGGCTTAGTAGGCACGCCGCAGCGCATCGCCGAGATGTACGCTGAGCTTTTTTCAGGCTTAGACATGGACGCTAAGGCAGAATTGGCCGTGGGCTTTGAAGAGGGACATCACGAAATGGTGATATTAAAGGATATCCCTTTCTACGCTATGTGTGAGCATCATCTTCTCCCCTTTTACGGGGTGGCTCATGTCGGCTATATTCCTAATGACGAGGGGCGGGTTGTAGGAGTAAGCAAACTGGCACGGGTAGTGGACATATTCGCCAAGCGTCCTCAGGTCCAAGAGAGAATGACGACGCAGATTGCCGATGCCATTGTGGAAGCCCTCCAACCCGACGGTGTAGCGGTGATTATTCAGGCAGAGCATTTATGCATGACCATGCGTGGCATTGAGAAGCCAGGCAGCAATGTGGTCACTTCGGCGACCAGAGGCCTTTTCCGTAGCCGGGCGGCAACACGCGCCGAGTTCCTGGCTTTGGTCCAGGGGAAATAACACTACTCGTGACGTAGCGACTCGATTGGGTCAAGCCTGGCAGCTCTGTAGGCAGGGTAAATGCCAGACGTCAAGCCGATGAAGATTGACACGGAGAGAGCAATAACCGCGATATCAATTGACATGGGAGCATTGACAGAATAATCCCCCAGTTGCATTCCGGTAACCAACAGACACCCCAGCCAAGCCATCGTCAGCCCCATAGCACCACCGGCCAGGCTCAGCATGGCCGATTCAACGAGGAACTGGCGGAGAATATCCCGCCGTCTGGCACCGACAGCTTTCCGGATGCCGATCTCCCGGGTACGCTCCGTTACCGAAACCAGCATTATATTCATGATGCCGATACCACCAACCACCAGGGAGATAGCTCCGACACTGCCGATAAAGACCTGAAAGATACCAAGCACCTGGTTCATCCGGTTGAGGATTTCCCGCAGGTCGATGATGCGGAAGTCATCGTCCTCGCCTTCCCTGATGTGGTGGCGCTGCCGCAGAATAGCCGTAATTTGCTCCATAGCGGCATCAACTTCCTCAGTACTGACCGCTTGAATAGCGATCGTCTGCACAGGTCGTCCTCGGGCGCTTGTCTGTGTCATGATCCTTGACTGCATCGTGGACAGGGGAATCATCACAAAATCATCCGCCCTGCCAAACATGCTACCCCTCTCCTCAACAACCCCGATGATCTCAAACTTGCGCCCGCCTATACGGATGGATTCCCCCAACGGACTCATCGTGTCGAAAAGGTCCGAGGCAGCGTCGCTGCCCAGAACAGCAACACTGGCTCTTCTCATAACATCCTGCTGGGAAATGAAGTCACCCTCAGCTATGGGGTAGCTGGCAATCTGAGCAATTTCGGGGGTGACACCCGTTATCGCCAGGATGTGTTTCTCGTTACCGTAGACAACATTGGCCCTGGTGTCAGTGCCAGGAGCAACCACAGCTATGGACGGGGCCCGGTTACGGTTGGTCAGAGCTTCGGCATCCTCAAGAGTTAGCCTTCCACCGCCCGGTGTCGTTCCCAGCGCTGCAACGTAGAGGGCGTTTGCTCCCATCTGCTCGAATATAGCGCCAACATTGGCCTGGTGTCCCCTACCGAAGGATACCAGGAAGACGACTGCACTGACACCGATCACAATGCCAAGTACGGTCAGGGCAGACCGCATTTTGTTAGTGTATATGGCTTGCCACGAGCTAGATATGCTCTCCCATAGATTCATCTCTTTGCCTCATCAACAATCTGACCGTCTCTAAGATAAAGAGTGCGCTGTGTATAGGCGGCAACATGCTCTTCGTGAGTGACGATGACGATGGTAATACCGTGGCCGTTCAGCTGCTGCAACAGATCCATAATACCCTTGCTCGTCTGCGTATCCAGGTTGCCTGTTGGCTCATCGGCCAGAATAATGGACGGGTTGTTGACCAGGGCGCGGGCAACAGCCACCCGTTGCTGTTCACCACCGGAAATTTCGCTGGGGCGATGCTTAGCACGGTCAGCCATACCCACCGATTCCAAAGCCTCCATGGCTCGCTGGCGCTTGTCGGGCACACCACTGTAGACCAGGGGTAGCTCGACATTGACCACAGCCGAGGTGCGGGGCAATAGGTTAAAAGATTGAAAAACGAATCCTATCTTCTTGTTTCTTATGTCAGCTAACTCGTCGTCCTTCAGGCGGCTGACATCCATTCCGTCCAGCTCGTACTTTCCCGAAGTTGGCTTGTCCAGGCAACCGATGAGATTCATCAAAGTGGATTTTCCTGAGCCTGACGGTCCCATGATGGAGACTATCTCCCCTGCCGCAACACGACAGGTTATGCCGTTCACAGCGACGACCTGCACGTCCCCTATCTCATAGACTTTTACTATGTTCTCCAAGCTAATCATTTCACTCACCGAAGGATAGCCAAAGTGACTTCATTTCACCCACCCTGCCGGTTATCTGAAGAAGCCGTGGTCGGGGGGCGCCCCACCTTCCGTCTGAGAACGTATCTCGGCGCGGATACTTTCGGGAATTACTACTACCTTTTCTCCCTCGCTAAGCCCGGATACAACCTCGGCAAACGCATAATCCTGAGCGCCCAGGACAACCCGCCTTCTTTCAGGTTCCTCAGTTGTCTCGTCTTCCACGACCCCCACAAACACGCCCACAGGTGTTTCTATAAAAACCTCCTTGGGTATCAATAGCACGGTGTTCCTATCTGCCACGATGATATCAGCCGTGGCGGTCAAGCCTCCCTTGAGTTCTATTTCGGTGGGGTCAAGTTCTATCGTCACCGCAAACTCGACAACCCCAGCTTCTTCTGTGCCGAAAGGCGAGATAAAGGTCACTTCGCCTGGAAACTCCTCGTCGGGCATGGCATCCACGACGATGACAGCCTCTTGGCCCACCCCCACCTGATAGATATCTATCTCATCCACCACGCCTTCCATTTTGACAGTTCTGGTGTCTACCAGGTGAACAGCCGTTTTGGAGGAGTAGTCAAAAGACGATAGCTCGTCCTTTTCTTTCACACCTATGTCAACCACAGTGCCACCAAAGGGCGCCAGGATTTCCGTTTTCATAAGGTCTTCCTTGGCATTTTCCACTGCCAGCTCAGCCTTCTGCAAGTTGAGGTTGTAAGTCCTCAACGCCTTCAGGTTGAGCCCACTCCTGAAAATCAGTTCATTGTCTTCAAGTACCGTCTGACTCATTTCCATGTCGTGTTGAGCCAGGCGCAGAAGTGTAGCCATTTCCAGCTCATCATAATCGCCGTCCTCCATAAGGTTCTGCATCTCCTGCAATTCTTCTCCGACTCGCCTCAAGAAGTCAAGCGATGTGGACGTGTCGGGATACTCCAATGTCATCAATCCTGTGGCTCCCCCACTTTGCGTCCTGAGATTTCCACAACACGCTCCTAGTCGCTGAGACACCCTTATCCTGCCACTGATGCTCTTGACCAGCCGATGGGTCTCTTCCAGCTTGACTCGCGCAATGTGCAACTTGGCCGAAGCCTCTCCATAATCACCCTGATTCATCAGACTCTGAACATCTGCCAGCCTTTCCTGGTCTTGCTCCAAGAGGTCAACTGCCTCAGGGATCTGCGGGTACCTGTGAAGTACCTCGCCTGCCATACCACGGTATTCTGAAACCGCCGCTATTGCCGGTATATTCAGCATATGGTAAGTAGCTTCCAGGTCATGTTGCGCCAGGCGCAGCTCAGCGGCGGCTTCCTGATAGCTGCCGTCCTCCAACAGTTCCTGCGCTTCCTCCAGCTCCTCCTGAGCCTGTTCAACACGCAGAACAGCGCTGGTATCGGGGTAAAGCTTCGGGAAACCCATCAAAGCCGGATGTATCATCTCCACCAGTTCATTCATGGCCAATTCCACATCATACTGGGCTCTAGCTACCGCCAGCTTATAAGCAGTGTCGTCCAGCTTAGCCAGTAACGTGCCCTCCCTAACGTAGTCTCCCTCCTCTACGTATACTTCTCTTACCGCGCCCGGGGTTCCGAAGCGTAGCTGGACCTCATTGGGCATGTCAAGATTACCATCGGCAGTAACGGTTAGCATCAGGTCACCACGCTCTACCTCGACTATCTGTCTCTCCTCAGCTTCTTCCTCATCACCACCGCAACCGGCGAAACTCACCATTGCCAGAACGAGAAGAAGTGTAATTGCCCTGAATAGATTCTTTTTCATTTCAACTTAACTCTCCATTCTACTGAAGTACTGGGACGAGTCACTATGGCAATTTGCCCTCGTGCAAATCTTTGTAGAAAAGCCCGGAATAATCGAGTTCCTGCTCAGTGTTGACCTGACAGGTACCACCCTCCACCCACAGCCTTACGTGCTCGCCAACCATGAGCCCTCCTCAACTTAAGCATCGAATCTGTGCGTCATAATACTTCCGACCATTATGCCATAAAACGACCTGGGAAGACAGCCTCTCATTAAGCCACGCTTTGCTTATCAGCCCAGCCGCCTTGTCGTGTGCATTTTGTTCCCCTGTTAAGTCCCCAAACATCTCCACGCCAATCTGGCTCTGCGTTTCTAAAGTAAGTAACGTTACACTCGGCGAGTCCTGAAGATAAGAATCAAAGTGACTACCACGAGGACAGCACCGACGGCGATGACTATCCAGACCCAGACGGGGGTTGCTGGAGCCTCCGGTGGTGCTAACGGTGCTTCTGGTGCCGCTTCAGTTTGGAAGCTGAAGGTAGCGCTCCAGTCGCTCGGCGCCGGCTCGAGGGCCATGACCCGCCAGAAGTAGTTGGTGCTGTAGTCCAGTGTGCCATCGTACTCATATGCAGCACTTGTTACCTCTGCCTGAGCTATCACATCGGTCATACCTGGATCCTTGGCCAAAACGAACTTGTGCTTCGACGTTCCCTTCAATGGTGCCCAGGAGAAGGCTGCTGGCGAGACCCGGCAGCCAAGACAGCCATTGTCCGGTGACAGAAGCTTGATTCCATAGTAGTCAGCCCTCACCGGCAATCCGGCCTTGATGGTGAAGCTTCTGACTTCAGACCACGGGCTGCGGATATCCTGGGTAGTAGCACAGTGGCGCACTTTGACCCGCCAGTAGTAGGTGTGCCCACACTCGAAATTGCCGAAAAAAGCTACTTCGGAGGCCGCTGGAACTGCAACCCGGTGATCCGTTCCAGTGGCAGTTTGACAGCCAGCCGGGATGTAGACGCACGGCGTGGTGACATCGACCGGAACGAGCCCCCCACAGTCGCCTTCAGCAACCCAGTCGAGCACGCGTATGGAGAAGTCCTCATTCTTGGCTACCTCGAGATCATACTGGTCGGCCACGCAGAGCTGCTCCCAGCAGAGGTTGATTTCCTGGTTCCTGCCGGAGACCGGGTCGCAGCCGATGAGCATCTCGTCCTCGGTTATGAGTGTCGGCCCGTGCTTGGCCATACAGTCGACGAAGCCCCAGAGCATGCCCTGTGTGGGTGGAACATAGTCCGCGTCATCAAGGGCCCACAAGATGGTCTCGGTTTCCTCCGTGAGACAGCCGCACTTCTTGAGCGACCACGGCTCGAGCGTGAAGGCCACGCCATTGG
>JAUVVE010000069.1 GCA_030604795.1 Dehalococcoidia bacterium
CCACAGCCCGCAAGACCCTACCACCATCCAAGGGGAATCCGGGTATGAGATTGAATATGGCCATCAGTCCGTTGATGTAGGCCAGCCATTGAGCCACGGTAGCCAACGGGTCACTCAACAGGAAGGACGTTCCAAGGAAGATGCTGGATATGGCTACGCTGGTCAAAGGACCTACTATGGCCACTAGGATTTCAGTACTCGGGCGGCTTGCTTCTTTGGCTATCTGGGATACACCGCCAAAAACAAACAGGGTGATACCTTTCACGGGCATGCCGTTCTTGACGGCGACAAGGCTGTGAGCTAGCTCATGGGCAGTTATGGAGACAAAAACGAGGAGGCTGGCAGCTACTCCAAGGACTATCCGGTGCCAAAGAATGTAGGGCCCTGGCATTGGCAGATAAGCTACTAACCAGGCTGTTATTAGGACGAAGACGAAGAACCAGGTATAGTGCAGCCGTAGCGGGATGCCAAGAACCCTACCAAGGGTGAAACTGCTCTTCATTGTTGGTCCCTCATGACATGACGTAACCGACAAGCTTATAGGCTAGTTTGGCCGCCAGGAAAGCGCAGGAAGCCGGTCCCTCACGGGTGCGGCTGTGCCATTCAGTGGTGCTATCATAGGGCACTGCCAGTACTGCGACTTTGGCTGTTTCCAGATCGGAGTAGGGGGACGTAAGGCCAGCGAAGTTTCGCGGTACGGAAAGAAATTCTTCTACATTCTTCATGCTTCATACGAGGTCGAGCTGAGGTGTTTCACTGACTTCGGCCAGGTGTGCCGGGTCCCAGTCCCTGTTGATGAGCCGACTTGTGAACCTGGTTAGCTGAAACCTGTCCCGGAAGTCCTTAATCACTTGCTCGGCATTGAAATCCTTGCACGAAAAAACGTCGATATTAACATAGCACCGTTCAACGAAGGTATGGATGCTGATATGACTCTCAGCGATAAAGACCAACCCGGACACTCCCCAATCTTCGGGTTTGGAGCCAACATATCTGAAGACAAAAGGAACCGAAATCTTGGTCATCCCAATCTGGGCAGGGTAAGAATCTAGGAGATGCCTGATGTATTCCTCATCCTGCATTAGTTGCGGGTTGCTTCCATAGCCATCAATAATAAGGTGCATAATTCCTCCTAGAGCAGAATTCTTCTTAGTTCGAAAAGGGCTGAAGTAACTGCCCTTTGCTTGACTTGGAGGCGATTGCCAGGGTAGTTTCTGGCGAAGCTTTGCCTACGTTGGCCGTCGTCGATACCAACGAATATGGTGCCAATCGGTTTGCCTTCTACCTCTGTTGGTCCTGTAGCCGCGGTGAGGCCTAAGCCTATAGCTGCCCCTAGCTTCTCTCGAGCCGCTGTTGCCATAGCCTCGGCTATCTCAGCGCTAATAGTGCCGTGCCGAGAGATAAGCTGGGCGTCAAGTCCAAAACCTGCCCTAGTCTCATCGCTGTAGGCAACCAAGCCTCCTTTGAAATAGCTTGAACTTCCCGCGACGTTGGTAATGATGTTGGCCAGAAGACCGCCGGTGTAGGACTCCATACTGGCCAGAGTCAGCCCCTTCGCCGTAAGTGAAGCTCCGACAATGCTCTCGAGCGTGTCGAAATCTGCGCCCCAGATATGGTCATCTAGAATTGCTCGAATGTCAACTTCCCGCTGAGCAATCAGTCGCTGGGCTTCCTTGGTGGTCTGGGCCTTGGACGTGATGCGTAGGTGAATGCCATCGACTTTGGCATAGGTGGCTAGCGTCGGATTTGCGGCTGAAAGAAATGGGCTCACTGACTCGTCCACTCTAGCTTCAGTCAAGCCGAAAGTCTTCAGTGTTTTGGAAAGAATAACGGTGCCTCCCATTCTTTGCTGCAACTTGGGCAGCAACTCGTTGGCCCACATTAATTGCATTTCGCGCGGTGGCCCCGGCATAGTGATTAGTATTCGATTATCCCGCTCTATCCACCAGCCGGGGGCCGTGCCTCGAGGATTAGGGATTATCTGAGCCGAAGGAATGACTCCTGCTTGCTTAATGTTGCTTCGTGGCATGTCTATCTTGTAATGCTTGAATAAGTCCTCGAATTTCTTGACCAGATCGGGATCAATCGTGATTTCCTCATGGAACAGCTCGGCAATAGCCTCGCGAGTTATATCATCCTGAGTAGGGCCCAAACCGCCGGTAGCAATAATCACGTCTGATCTTTGCCATGCTTGTTGCAGGGTGCCGACCAGCCTCTGCTGATTGTCACCGACTGTAGATATGAAGTGAAGGTCGATCCCGAGTGAGGGTAATTGGCTGGCAAGGTAGGCGGAGTTTGTGTCGGCTATTTCTCCCAAGAGAAGCTCAGTGCCAATAGAGATTATCTCTGCCTTCATCCTGCGCCGCAATCATTAGAATTAACATCTGATAGTTGAAACTCCGAGATACTTCTCCACCAATGCCATAGCGCAGTAATCACCGCACATACTGCACGCTGGCCCGGTGGTAGCATACTTGCTGTGAACCAATCGAACCTTTTCCGGGTCCAGGGATAATTGAGCTTGGGACTCCCAATCAAGGTTCTTTCTGGCAACAGCCATTCTTCTGTCCCACTCGGCTGCCCTGTTTGTGCCTCTCGCGATATCGGCGGCGTGAGCGGCTATGCGCGAAGCGATTACTCCTACCTTCACATCCTCGGCATCGGGAAGTGATAGGTGTTCCGCCGGAGTCACATAGCACAGGAAGTCAGCTCCTGACGCAGCTGCGATAGCCCCGCCAATGGCGGCAGTGATGTGGTCGTAGCCGGCAGCGATGTCAGTTACCAACGGACCGAGAACGTAAAACGGCGCGCCGCGACAAAGGCTCTTCTCTAGTTGGATGTTGGTTGTAATCTGGTCTAGCGGAACGTGTCCTGGGCCTTCTACCATCGCTTGAACGCCGGCTTCCCTAGCTCGGTCCACTAGCTCACCCAGGATGATGAGCTCTTCCACTTGAGCTCGGTCGGTGGCATCAGCCAGGCTCCCTGGACGCATACCGTCGCCCAAGCTCAGGGTAACGTCAAATTGACGGGCTACATCCAGCAGGCGGTCATAGTATTGGTAGAGGGGGTTCTCCTGCCCATTGTGCAACATCCAAGCAATAAGAAAAGCGCCACCTCGGGAGACGATATCGGTCACCCTTTGCTGGCGTTTCAGTCGGGCGATTGCTGCTTCCGTGACACCACAATGCACGGTCATAAAATCAACGCCCTCTTTGGCCTGCTGCTCAATCACGGCGAAGAGCTCATCAATACTCATGTTCACTATTGCTCCGTGTTGCTCAATCGCCTCGATACCGGCTTGATATATCGGCACGGTACCCACGGGCAATGTGCTAGCCGTGATGATTGCCCGGCGGATGGCGGAAATGTCGCCTCCTGTGCTCAAATCCATAACCGCATGAGCACCGAATTGAGCAGCTACGCGCAGCTTCTCCAATTCGCTATCTCTGGTGCCATAGTCAGACGAGGTGCCGATGTTGGCGTTGACCTTGACACTCAATCCCTTGCCTATGCCGCAGGGAACTAGGTTAGGATGATTGGTATTGGCCGGGATTACGATGTTACCCTCAGATGTATACTGCTGGATAGTCTCCTCGCTCACACCTTCGTGTTGAGCCACATGCTTCATCTGAGGTGATGGAATACCTTGCTTTGCCAGTTCTAATTGGGTCATTTCTCTTTCTCCAAAACAAAAAACCAAGAGCTTTAGTATACACCACCAGACCCTTGGTTTGATACCGCTTCCCTACGCTTGAATTACCAAGGTCAGGTGCCAAGGGTTCTCCACCATAGCGGAGTCTCAGCCTTCAATCTTGATTCTGAGCACCCCTAGCGGCTAACTAAAACGTCTATCAACTCTTAACGTACTATATCAATATATCATATGTTGCCCCTAACCAACAAGTAGAGCTGGTAGAGGCAGCGCTCCTTAAGGCTTCGGCCCGCTTGCCCGCCAAGTCAGTATTATCGATGCCAGCACAATAGCTACAAAGACCACCGGAATAGCCAACGATAGAAAGAGAACTTGAGTAGACGTCGGGACTACTTCAAATTGTCGGATCTGAGACCATTCACTCTCATTGCCCACCTCGTCCGTGGCTTGTATCCTCCAACTGTAGCTGCCCGGGATTAAGACATCCTCTTCGGCCAATGTATACCCTGAGTGGGCCAAACTCCCTCTCACCAGAACTGGTGAGGAGAAATTGCCTCCGGCAGCAATTTGAAAAACATAACTCACATCGTCGGAGTCCGCAGTATCTGACCAATCAAAAGTAGCCATCGACGACTTGACAATCTGGCGCTGGCCACCCCTCGGGAAGCTGACAATTCCGGCCAGGTATCTAGCAGCCCCGAGCATCACGCCACCGACTGAGCCGAACATCTCTAACTTCACCTCTTGTCCGGGCAATAGTAGTTCTGGCGGTGCTGGTGGGGTCTTCTCAGTAGTGAAGCTAGCTCGCTCGGAATTGTCATGACGACCCAAAGCAGTTATTGCATGCTCTTCGCCCTTGCTTCGTGGAACTTCAAACGTGGTGCTGAAGCTGCCCGAGTTGTCGGCGACAGCTCCCACATCTAGTGTTGCCTCATCAAAAGTGATGGTCACTGCCGCTTCCTTGGCAAAACCTGTGCCTGTGATGGTTACTGGAGTTCCTCTGCTACCTGAGGTGGGCTGCAGTTCTATCTGAGGGATGACCTCGAAATCAGTGTCAGGTACAGTGCCTTTCGGTGTGAAACTACTGCCGTAGACACCGACTCTGTGGTATCCCTGCGTGCTAGGCGGGATTGTCACCGTGGTGCTGAAGCTACCATCAGTCCCTCCCACTATATTGCATTTGATTATTTCGCCGTCGTAAGTTATGGTAATGCCGTCTTCACCAGTCCGAAAGCCAAACCCATCGATTGTAATCTCCGTGCCCACTGGTCCCGAACGGGGTTCCACTTTTGCCGTTGGACCTATGATGAATAGTGCCTCAGGAACTTCAGCAATGTCCGTTGCGTTGCCGAAAGCGCTGATGAAATGCTCACCCTTGGTCTCGTCTCCAGCGGCAACAGTGGCGCTCCACTTGCCGAACTTATCGGCAGTGATGGGAGACTTGGAGACGACATTGCCATCCCATGTTATTGTGATGGCCCCTTCGAAGGCAGCAAAGCCTGTGCCGGTGATTGTAGGCTCTGACCCTTGTCGGCCGACGCGTGGAAAGACCTTTATGTGGGGAAGGACGGTGAAGGTGAGTGAGGCCGAGCTTCCAGTCCAATGGCTATCGTCCGTAACCTCGATGAGATGCTCACCCTTGCATGCACGAGGAATACCCACAGTGTGAGTTAGGTCGCCTGTTTCAGTGACGGGCACGTTTTCAGCTAGTACCTGCTCATCCCAGTATATGGTAGCTACACGGCCGACGAAGCCCTGGCCGCTGATTAGTACTGATGTAC
>JAUVVE010000017.1 GCA_030604795.1 Dehalococcoidia bacterium
AGAAGGCCCAGATCGCCAGCCGCCTGGCTTCCGTCGGCGAGATGGCATCGGGCATTGCCCACGAGATAAACAACCCCCTTACCGGCGTTATCGGTTATTCCCAACTGCTGATGCGAAAGGACCTGCCGGAGGACATCAAGTCAGATGTAGCGACCATTAATGATGGCGCCCAGCGGGTGGCCGGCATTGTGAAGAGGCTGCTCACCTTCGCCCGCCAGCAGACGCTGCAGCGGGAGTCGGTCAACATCAA
Source organism: Dehalococcoidia bacterium (assembly GCA_030604795.1). Classification (GTDB taxonomy): domain Bacteria; phylum Chloroflexota; class Dehalococcoidia; order GIF9; family UBA5629; genus JAUVVE01. The sequence goes on from JAUVVE010000017.1 coordinate 251, forward strand.
CGATGTTGTCCAGACCACCCTTGCCCTTCGCACCTATGAACTCGAGACCGGCAATGTCACGGTCACCACTCATCTGGACCCTGACTTGCCCGCTACCATTGCCGACGGCGGCCAACTCCAGCAGGTGTTCCTTAACTTAATCATGAACGCCGAGACGGAGATGAAGTCAGCGCATGGCAAGGGCAATCTCTTCATCAAGACAGAGGCGGTAGGCAGCACCGTACGGATATCTTTCCGGGACGATGGTCCGGGGATAGCCAGGGAAAACCTGGACAGGATATTCGAGCCCTTCTTCACCACCAGGGAGGTAGGAAAAGGCACAGGCCTGGGCTTGAGCGTCTGCTACGGCATACTATCCGAACATGGTGGTAGGATATATGTGGAAAGCGAGCTAGGCAAGGGAGCTACCTTCATCGTGGAGTTGCCTATCGTCACCGAGCCTGAACAACTGGAACTACCCCAGCCAGCGGTTGAGGGGCCTGAGAGAGTAGCCGGCGCCAGGATACTGGTGGTGGATGATGAGCCGGTGATCCTGGGATTTCTTGGCCAGCTGCTGAGCGACGAGGGATACGATGTAGAGACGGTGGATAACGCCAGTGAAGCCTTAGACAGGATTAAGCGTCAGAGGTACAGCCTTATCCTGTTAGATATCAAGATGCCGGGCATGAGCGGCAGTGAATTGTACCGGCGCATACACAAGATAGCCCCGTCTCTGGCCAGAAGAGTCCTCTTCATCACCGGCGACGTTGTGGGGGCAAGGACGATGGACTTCCTTTCCCGCAGCAGGGCTCCCTACATCGCCAAGCCCTTTGATGCCGAGCAGCTGAAGAAAGAGGTAGGCTGCATATTGGCCGGAAGCAAAAGGTGAGGACCAAGCCCCGAGTTTGTGTGCCAGTCACCTGCCTACGAGTGATCTATCACAATGCTCCTTCCGGCAGGTTACGCCCTGTTCTCCCCTCTCCGTTGACGGAGGAGGGAAAAGGGTGAGGGTGAAAGCCCGTGCAACACCGCTCGCTGTGGTGCCCTTAGACCTTCAAGTTCTGTGTAGTCATCTCGACAGCCAGCAGGGCAGGTGGTAGAATGCCTTGAGCTAGATGGGTCGGCTGAGTTTGAGGTCCATCTGACGGCTGCAGTTTGATAATGCTGTTTGTACCAGGAGGCATGCGCAATTGAAAGACAAGACGAAAGAGCAGCTCTTAGATGAACTGGCGCTATCACGTCGACGGGTTGCCGAATTGGAAAAGAGGGAAGCTAGGCATAGACGGGTGGAAGCTCTCTATTCCGTCGCGCAAACGGCAGGCCATACCATGGAACTGCAAGAGCTACTGGGCGGCACTTTGGAGAAGGTGGTTGAGATCATGGGTGCAGACGTCGGTTTGGTGTATCTGCTGGATGTGGCGCAGAAGGCGCTTTTGTTGAAAGCCCGTCATGGGGTGACCAAGCGGGTCGCTGGCGGGATATCGACCGTGGAGTTGGATGACGAAGAGGTTCAAAAGATGCTGGCGTGGAAGGCCCCAGGTATCAGGTTCTCTGAGATGTTTGGTGAGGCTACCTTCGGCTTGATAGCCCGGGGTATGGAGAAAGCTCAGGCATCGTCGTTCGTTGCGGCGCCTTTTCCCGGGAGAGATGAGCCGCTTGGCGTGTTGATTGTCGCCAATCGCACCCATCGCCAGTTTAGCCCGGAGGATGTAGAATTGCTGGGGGCCCTCGGCACCCAGATGGGGATTGGCGTAGAGAACGCCACACGGTTTGAAGAGGTGAGCAAGCTGGCCACTGTGGATGCGCTAACCGGACTTTACAATCATCGCTGTTTCCAGGAGCGGCTCGAGCAGGAAGTGGCACGGAGCGCTCGGTACGGTCAAGAATGCTCGCTCATCATGCTGGACTTGGACCATTTTAGGGTCTACAACGACCTCTTTGGGCATGTGGCGGGTGACGAAGTGCTCAAGAAGATGGGGCGACTGCTTGCCGATTCTACGAGACGCGAAGATATAGCCTGCCGCTATGGGGGGGCGGGCTTTGCCGTCATTCTGCCGCAGACGGGCTCTGAGGCGGCTTACGGACTGGCCGAGCGATTACGGCAAGGTGCGGAAGCGGCTTTGCTGGGGGAAAGCACTAGCAGTGATGCCAACCTGACCCTCAGTCTGGGCGTCGCCTGCTTTCCTGCGGATGGACCGTCACCAGAGATACTAATCCGGCGGGCTGATGTTGCCTTGGCTGCGGCCAAGCAAAGTGGTAGAAACCAGGCGTGTCGGGCCTCAGATGCATTGAGGCAGACCTCTGACATGAAGAGGACGTTCTGGGAGGTCGCCGAGTATTTGGAGGCAGCAAGCGCCAACACCATCTATGCTATGGCGGCAGCGGTGGATGCCAGGGACCATTGCACCTACATGCACTCTCGCAATGTCTCGAACCATGCCGTGGCCATAGGTAAGGCAATCGGCTTGCCAAAAAAGAAGATAGAGCGCCTGCGCATCGCCGCACTCCTGCATGATATCGGCAAGGTGGGTGTCTCCGACAGCATTATCAGGAAACCGGGCCCCCTGGATGCAGGGGAGTGGGAGATGATGAAGAAGCACTCCGAGCTTGGGGCCACCATAGTCAGCCATATCCCGGAGCTGGGCGATTGTGCTCCGGCTATCCGACACCATCATGAGCGGTATGACGGGGGTGGATATCCTAATGGCCTCAAGGGGAAGGATATCCCCGTGGAGGCACGCATCATTGCTGTTGCTGAGGCCTATGATACTATGACCACACCGCGCTCCTACCGCCAGGCGGTGTCACATGAGCAAGCGGTGGAGGAGCTAAGGGGGTGCTCCAGTACCCAGTTCGACCCCGCGCTTGTTCTGTCCTTCATCCATGCCACAGAGTAGACGATCCCTGGCCAGGACTGTGTCGGCCGGATTCCTTCCCTTTCCGTCGCTGAGGCAGTGATAGAGCCTGCCCTTCGAGAACCGAAGGGGTGGGGGTGAACCGCCCACAGGCGTCAAGACCCTTCCTGGATTGCTTCCCCTGAGGTGAGACAATGTGCCAGCTTCACCCTCTCCCTTGACGGGAGAGCAACTATAATGGCTCCTGCTTCTTTTTCAGGGCGGCAATCAAGTTATCTAAAGGTATGGCAGTTAGGGTCAAGGTTTGAAGGCCTCCTCTGCTGCTTAGATGTATGGCCACTTTGGCTGCGACTTCGTCGCTTGGAGCCTCCAGGATATTGACGAAATCGTATTGCCCCAGAAGACCATATTGAGCCAGTATCTTGATGCCCATGTACTCCACTTCCTTGTTGAGCTCCTTAAGCCATTCCGGATACTCCTCGATTCTTTTCCTGCCTTCACCGGTGAGTGTGGTTAGCATAAGATATATGGCCATCACTACCTCCTCTTAGTCGAATTTCTTGCTGCGCTAATTATATGCTCAGCCATTCTGAAATGCTAGCCTCTCTGGCGACCAGACCTGGGACTTCGCCGCTTGCGGCACAGCCATCCATGTTGGCCACTGAGACATACAGCAGGCAGAGACCCCGTCGAACTTGACACAGCCGAGGAGACAGAATAAAATCTATTTTTGCCAGTTGCTCATGTTCAGTTTCCAGACGAGCAACCAATCATGAAAGGGAGGGGTGATGTCGTGTGCCTCAAGTAAGACTTGAGCAGGGAGAGAGCTTTGAGAGTTTGCTGCGGCGGTTCTCGAAGAAGGTGCAACAAGCAGGCGTAATTAGCCAGGCTCGTCGCCGGGGCTTCTATGAAAAGCCCAGCGTGAAGCGGAAGCGGAAGGAGGCGGCAAAGCGGCGGAAAAGCGCCGGGAGGAGATAGAAGATGGCTCTGGCTGAGAGAATCAGACGTGACCTTGAACAGGCACTGAGACAAGGGGACAAGGTGCGGTGCTCAGTGCTTCGCCTGGCTTTGGCCAGTATGAAGAACGCCGAAATCGACCAGCAGAAGACATTAGACGACGCTGGCATATTGGGTGTAATAGACAAGGAAGCCAAGAAACGGCGTGAGAGCATCGAGGCTTTCGAAAAAGGTAACCGCCAGGATTTGGTGACACAAGAGAAGGCAGAATTGGCTATCCTTTTGGAATATCTGCCCGAGCAGATGAGCCATGAAGAGATTGTGGTTGCAGCTCGTAAGGTGATCAATGAATCGGGGGCGACGAGTCCAGGGGACAAAGGCAAAGTCATGTCTCAGCTTATGCCCCAACTGAAGGGGAGGGCTCAGGGACAAGAAGTGAGCGCCGTTGTCTCAGAGCTTCTCGGCAGCGCCTGAGTGTTCGAGTGTCACCGTTTCATCCTCTTCAACCCGGATAGCATTCGGCGGCAGACAGTGCCGCCGTATTTGTTCAAGGTAGTCAGCGTGAAATTCGGCATAGTCGTTTTCCCCGGTACTTGGAGCGACAGGGACTGTTATTATTCCCTCAACGATGTTCTGCGGCAACAGGTCGACTGTATCTGGCACAAGGAGACCGACCTTTCTCAGTATGATTGCATTATTCTGCCTGGCGGCTTCTCCTACGGCGACTACCTACGACCTGGAGCCATCGCTCGTTTTTCCCCTGTGATGGCGTCAGTTGAGCATTTTGCCGCCCGAGGCAAGCTGGTAGTCGGCATTTGCAACGGCTTTCAGGTGTTGTGCGAAGCTGGACTTCTTCCTGGAGCACTGCTACGCAGCGAGCACCTCGAGTACAGGTGTCAGTGGGTCCAGCTTAAAGTGGAGAATGACTCATCGCCTTTCACTCGACGATGCCAGGAAAAGCAGGTGCTGAGAATCCCCATTTCTCACTATGAAGGCAGGTACTATGCCGACGACGCCACTTTGGCCCAACTGGAAGCTGATGGACAGGTTGCTTTCCGCTACTCAACTCCGACGGGCGACATAACCGATGCGGCCAACCCTAACGGCTCCCTGCACAATATCGCCGGCATCATCAGCAGAAGGGGCAATGTCCTGGGTATGATGCCGCATCCTGAGCGTGCCTGTGAGCCGATCCTTGGCAGCAGCGATGGTAACCTAATTTGGGAGTCGATTATTGCCGGTCTCTAAGGAAATCCTGGATGAAATCGCTCTAGGCCAGCAGGAGTACGAGCTTATAGTAGAGAAGCTCGGGAGGGAGCCCAACGAAGTTGAGTTGGGCCTGTTCGGAGCGCTGTGGAGCGAGCACTGCGGCTACAAGCACTCTACGGCCCTGCTCAGGCAACTGCCGTCAGGCGGGCGACGAGTGCTGGTTAAGCGGGGGGAGGAGAATGCTGGGGTGGTGGACATCGGCGATGGGTTGGCGGTGGTCATGAAGATAGAATCTCATAATCATCCGTCAGCAATCGAGCCATATCAAGGCGCAGCTACTGGGGTGGGGGGCATCGTGCGGGACATTTTCACCATGGGTGCGCGACCCATCGCCCTGCTCAATTCCCTTCGGTTGGGCCCTCTGAGTGACCCTCATAACCGGTATCTCTTCAGTGGGGTGGTCGGTGGAATCGCCGGCTATGGCAATTGCCTGGGTATACCTGACATCGGTGGCGAGATTTTCTTCGCGGACTGCTACTCGGCTAACCCGCTGGTCAACGCTCTGTGCCTGGGCGTCGCTGAGACCAAGAACCTGGTGAAAGCAACGGCCCGTGGGGAAGGCAGCCTGCTCATGCTGGTGGGAGCTGATACCGGCCGCGACGGGCTTCACGGTGCCTCTGGTCTGGCATCGCGGACATTTGAGCAGAAGCGGGAGCTCAGGTCAACCGTGCAAGTGGGCAATCCATTCCTGGAGAAATTGCTTATCGAGGCCTGCCTTGAGCTCGCCGAAACCGACTGGATTGCTGGTATGCAGGACCTCGGCGCCGCCGGACTGACCAGCTCAGCCATAGAATCAGCGGCCAGAGGAGGAGGGGGCATCGAAGTCGATGTGCTCAAGGTGCCCCGCCGCGAGAAGGGCATGACCCCTTACGAGGTAATGCTGTCGGAGTCTCAGGAGCGGATGCTGGTGATTGCCAAGAAAGGCTGTAAGGACAAGGTCAAGGCCGTGTTTGACCGCTGGGAGCTGCGTTCAGATGTAATCGGCCAGGTGACCGGCGACGGAATGGCCAGAATCAAGGAAGGCGAGAAGGTGGTGGCTGACATACCTGTAGACCTGTTGACTTCACCGCCTATCTACCGACGGCGAGTCAAGAAACCACCCCGGCTTGAACAGCTGCAAGCCTTCGATGTTGCTTCCATTCCCGATTTGTCGCCGAAGAAGGCCGGTTCCACGCTTCTACGTTTGCTGGCATCGCCCAACATCGCCAGCAAGCGCTGCGTATATCGGCAATATGACCATCAGGTAGGTGACAATACCGTGGTTCTTCCCGGCAGTGATGCTGGCGTCCTGCGTATCAAAGGGACAAAGAAAGGAATCGCATTGACTACTGACGGCAACCCCCGGTACTGCTGTGTGAATCCCTACCTCGGCGGTGTCATCGCGGTGGCGGAAGCAGCCAGAAACCTGGTTTGCACCGGCGCTCAGCCTCTGGCTATAACGAACTGCCTTAATTTTGGCAACCCGGAGAAAGACGACGTTTACTATCAGCTGCGAGAGTGCATTGCTGGCATGGCCAGAGCTTGCCGGGAACTGAGAACCCCAGTTGTCAGCGGCAATGTCAGCCTGTACAACGAGACTAAAGGCGAAGCCATATATCCAACCCCCGTGGTGGGCATGGTGGGTCTGCTCGAGGATGTAGCCAAGCACTGCGCCTCCGGATTCAAGAACGAAGGTGACCTGGTGTTCCTGCTGGGAGACGGCCAGGTCGTTGACAGCAGCATCGGGAGCAGCGAGTATCTGGCACTGGTACACGGTATCATAAAGGGGAACCCCCATATTGACCTAGGGCTGGAGAAGCGGCTGCAGCGTTGCTGCCTGGAAGCGATCAGGCGGGACATTCTTAACTCAGCGCACGACTGTTCTGAAGGTGGCCTGGGGGTCGCCCTGGCCGAAAGCTGCGTGGCCAATGGCCTTGGCTTTGTCAGCCGTGACTGGAGAATAGCAGGAAGGCTAGACTCCGCCCTTTTTGGTGAGGCCCAATCAAGAATTGTTGTCTCACTTGCTCCCAAGTCCGCCTGGAAACTGGGGAGACTCGCCGCTCGTTGGCAGATAGGAGCGAAGAGACTTGGCACGGTGGAGGGCAAGCGCCTGATACTGAGAGGCTACATCGACTTATCAGTTGATGAGATAGGGGAGGCATGGTGGGGTGGACTGGAGAAGTTGCTGTGAATTTGACGAATAACTTTAGGAGGAGTCGACTTGACTGAAGTCTATCCTTTTCTGGGTGTGCGCTACAATCAAGAAAGAGTCGGGGACTTGGGATCAGTTGTCTGCCCCCCTTACGATGTTATTTCTGCCGAGGAGCAGAGAGGCTACTATGACAAAAGCGAGTACAATGTCGTCCGCCTCGAGCATGGGCTTGAGCTGCCCGAAGATGAGGCGACCGACAATAAGCATATCCGGGCCAACACCACCTTCAATGAGTGGCTAAGCACTGGCATTCTACAGACCGATGCTGTGCCCTCTTTCTACATTCACGAACACATCTTCACCTACCAGAATATGAGAAAGAGGCGCCTGGGGCTGGTCGCCTGTATCAGGCTGGAGCAGTGGGAGAGCAAGGTTGTATTTCCCCACGAGAATACGGTGCCAGGGATCAAGAGTGACCGGCTGGAGCTAATGCGAGCCTCCAAGGCCAACTTCAGCCCACTTCTCAGCCTTTACGAAGACCCCGGGGAGAGAGTCGCTAAACTACTGGTTTCGCAGACGAAGCGCCGGCCGATGATTGACTTCGTCGAAGCTGGTGAAGCGCACCGGCTGTGGATGTCTAACGAACCTGAATTTGTGCAGAGAGTCGGCCACTTCCTGGCTCCCAAGCCTATCTACATCGCCGACGGACATCACCGTTACGAGACGGCCCTGGCTTACCGGGATGAGAGGCAGCAAAGCGCTTCATCGGGCTCTGAGGGTGATGCTTTCAATTTCGTCATGATGACACTGGTGTCTTTTTCTGACCCGGGACTTGTAGTCTTGCCCGTCCATCGTCTGGTGCGTGGTATATCCTCTGCAACTCTGGCCGCACTCAGCAGCCGGCTGGAAAGCTTCTTTCAGGTGGAATCGTATCCGCTAGGCGAAACTGGATTGCCTGAGGTGCCGGGAGCGACTACAAGAGTTGTGGGACTTGAGCCAGAGCGCATCGTGGGTTTGAAACTCCGCCCGTCCGTGTCCCTCGAGGAAGCAATGCCCGAGGGTCACTCGGAGGCTTACCAGAAGTTAGATGTCAGCATTGTACAGCATCTTGTTATAGAGAAGCTCATAGCTTCAGGAGAGAAAGGTAACATCGCTTATACCCCCGATGCGGAACAGGCCCGAAAGCAGGTGGAAAGCGGTGCATACCAGCTGGCTTTCCTGTTGAATCCTGTTGCGGTGAGAACCATCAAGGCAATCGCCGATGCCAACGACAGAATGCCGGGGAAATCAACTTACTTCTATCCCAAGCTGCCCACCGGGCTGGTCATCAACCGCCTGGCGGGGCGGCTATAGCGCTGCGGTTCCCGCAGCCTGCCGATAACCAGCACCTGCTCCCCGAGATCCCTCTGCTGGGGGAGAGACAGAGCGTAGTGTGGGGACAGGTCTCAACACTTGCTCCCACGCTGTGACCACATCCGCGGCGCACAGGGGGCCGCTGTTGTGACTATTCAAACTCGTTCTTGGACAGTACTGTCAGTACGATAGCTGCTATTCCCAAAAGCCGTGAGGGGAAGAGTGCGGCTATGGAGCCCGTGAGCGCCCAACCCCACTTCTTCCTCTGGAGCGCATAGATTCCACCTGCTATGGCCAGCGCCCCGATGACGAATAACGGTATCGCTATAGCCGCAAAAAGGACTGCTGGCAGAAACGAGGGTATTTCTGCCTCGACGAAAGCCAGGACCCCGCTTCCGATTGTCCCAGGACAACCAGAACCAGACCTGCAATCAAACCAAGAACGCCAGCAACTATGTCCAGAACCCCAATGACCATGGGCATCCACGTCTTTTCCATATATCATCTCCTTGATTCAATCCTTGTCGCCTACCTCTAGGCGAATCGCCATCAGTCTTCTTTCACAAATCCGTAGACTATAAGAAATTGAGCCAGATAATACGTAATCATAACAAGGTAATCAGCTGCGGGTACGGCCACCATGAACTTGTTGACGGCCAGGATTGAATCGGATGCAATGAAAGAGATAGCCCCATAGAGGACGATTTTGCTCTTGGAAGCTCTCAGCGCAGCAAAAATGCCCATCGCCGTTATCACTACGAGGTACAAGTAAACCGGCAGTGCCATCTCTCCGAGCGAAGGTGTCAGGATGAAAGCCATAACCACGGCGTAGATAGCCAGAACCGCAACGACTGGAATCCTGGACCTCTGCGGCTTGAAGTCCCTGGAGAACGTCACCGCGTACACGATTTGGGCGATAAGGAACAATCCCAGGCCGATAATGAAGTACTTGCCTGCCTCCAGTGCCAGGGCTACATCGCCCGCGGCGGAGAACAAGAGAGCCACGAACAGTAACCTCCCCTGCAACCCGGCGACTGACCTGAACGCCAGTACCGAGAGGCTTACTATGGGTATCGCTTTAATGACGAAATCTGCCGGATAAGGCTGAAACGCCAAGGTGCCAATGTAGACAATTGCGAACACCAAGAAGACATATAGATAGGGTCTTTGCGTAGTAGCCATCCTGTTCACTCCTCTCTTGATTAACAACCGCCTGTGGAGTACAGCCGGTAGACCGTGCGGCTACAAGTGTGGTGTATCCTACTCTCTTTGTCAACGTGCCTGTCACCATGGGGCTTTGTTGAACGCAATTCTTCTCCGTCGCTCAGTTGTCTGTAGCTTCTCTTTTCTGTGCATTATCTGTGGCGACCATGTGTGTCAAGTCGCCAGGGTTTGTTGGCAGGAACTCCCTCTGAGCTGCCCACTGGATTCCGAACGCACGGCCGTTCGGCTGTCGTGGTTACGCACATTGATTCCCGGACGCCGCCCCAAATACCATGACTGCCGTCATTGTTCTTGCGGCTCTGGCCATTTGACTTGAGGCGCTGCTCAACATTGTCATTGACAGGCATAGGAATCTCATGCCAGCGTAGCTCAGGGGTAGAGCAGCCGTTTCGTAACAACAAGTCCTCAATCGTGCGGAGCCGCCAAACGCTCTCAAACGACTGTGGTTAGGCGTGGTCAGCCGTCATCTGGTGTGGTCGCACACGGACGTCACC
>JAUVVE010000105.1 GCA_030604795.1 Dehalococcoidia bacterium
AGAGCTGCCCAGAAACCCAATGTCGTTTAGACTCCCTGCTCGCTTTGCAACTGCTCGGCTTCGGAGACACCAGCTTCAGCAAAAGTAGCCATCTGGCCCAAAACCTTCACCGCTGCTTCTGCTAGAAAGATACCTAGAGCGGCTCCAGTGCCCTCGCCCAGACGCATGTTCAAATTGAGCAGGGGTTTTAGCCCGACGAAGTCAAGCAGAAGTTGGTGTCCTGCCTCGGCTGACACATGCGCGGCAATGAGGTAGTCTTTCACTTGAGGTGATAGTCCGGTGGCGATGAGTGCAGCAGCTCCGGAAATGAAGCCGTCGATGACTACCGGAATTCTCTGGGAGGCGCCAGCCAGAATAACGCCAGCCAGACCACCGATCTCGAAGCCTCCAACCTTGGCTAGTACATCTATCGGGTCTTTGGGATCAGGCCTGTTGATGGACAAAGCTCTCTCTATGACTTCAACCTTGTGGGCCAGTTGCTCGTCACGGATACCTGCGCCTCGGCCGGTAGTCCTCTCGACCTGTTCGCCACTGATGGCGGCGAGAATAGCGCTGCTGGCAGTGGTGTTGCCGATTCCCATGTCACCTGTGGCGATAATGTCAAGCCCTTTGTTTGCCTCAACTTCAACCAGCTCGATGCCGACCTCCAGAGCATCTGTGGCTTGCCGATGAGTCATTGCCGGCCCGGTTGCCATGTTCTTGGTGCCAAAATCAATCGTTTTACATAATAATCCGGGAAGTGGCTGGAAGCCACCTATCACTCCCATATCGACTACTATGACCCGAGCGCCTATCTGATCGGCCAAGACATTAATGGCGGTACCACCTTGAATGAAATTCAGGACCATCTGCCTGGTCACTTCTTGAGGATAGAGGCTGACTCCTTCCGCAACCACACCGTGGTCGGCTGCCATGGTTATGATGGCCTTGTGTTTGAGTTCAGGAATGGCCTGGCCTCTAATTCCGGCGATCTGGATTGATAGCTCTTCCAGCCTGCCTAAACTCCCCTGTGGCTTGGTCAAGCTGTCCTGGCGCTGCCGGGCGGCTGTCATGGCGGAGCTATCCAGCGGCCTTATTGCCTTCAGTATTGTGTCTAAGGAATCGCCCATAATTTGAAGCTCCTCGCCTGTCAATATTCGATGCCGCGCCTGGCCTGAATTCCTTCGGTGAATGGGTGCTTAATCATGAGCATCTCGGTAACCAAATCAGCCCGCTGGACTATTTCTGGAGGTGCCTTCCGCCCGGTTAGAATCAGCTCAACGGGTTTCGGTTTTTGGTCCAGCAAATCCAGTACCTGCTTGACGGTTATCAGGCCACGGCCGATAGCCACGAAAACCTCGTCAAGGACGACCAGGTCATAGCTCCCGCTGAGTATCTGTTGCTCAGCATGAGCCAGCGTCTGCTGAGCCTCTTCACCTAGTTGTTCCTTCGATTTCTTAAAGCTGTTGCCGACGCTTATCTGGACCATATCGAAGGCGTGATGCTTGGACACGAAAACGTGCTCGCCGCAAGGCTCACCTTTCAAGAACTGGATGAAGGCTACTCTCAACCCTTGTCCCGAAGCTCTCATCGCTGAACCGAGAGCCGCAGTGGTCTTGCCCTTACCATCGCCAGTGTAGATATGAATAAGGCCTTTGGAATTCTCTTCAGCCATGAGTGCTCCCGAGGGTTATCTTGTAGACCTGGGGCATATCGAGGTTCTGTCTGATCATGTTGGCCAGCTTGTCGTATCGTTCCTGACTGCTTATCGAGGTGGCCGGGGCTGCTGATAGTCCCCGCCGCTGCCGCAGCCCGTTCAGGAAAGCATGAGTGAAGGCACTGTTGTGAAACAAGCCGTGGATGTAGGTACCCAATATCCGGCCGTCACCACTTATAGTACCATCGAAGTAGTCGGCTTTTCCTTGAGGTGTTTCCATGACTTGAAATGCCGGCAGGCAGTCTTGGCTGCTGGTCTGTCCCATATGGATCTCGTATCCGGCAATGTCTATTCCTTTCATTCCTTTCAGTAAGCCGTCATCCGCACTCACGCGGGCCTTAACCTGCGTGGTGGTCTTGGCATGATCAAAGACAGTCTTGTTGTCGAGCAGACCCAGTCCAGTAACGTTGCCCTCTTTGGACTCGACCCTGTCAGGGTCATCGATGCTCTTACCTAACATCTGATAGCCACCGCAAATGCCTATCACTGGAACGCCAGATTTGGCCCGATGGATAATGGCTTGTGCTAGCCCTTGTTGCTGCAAGTGAATTAGGTCGGCGATGGTGCTTTTGGTGCCGGGCAGGATAATCAAGTCTGGATTCCCCAGTTGAGAAGCGTCGGCTACATAGCGGACTGCGCAACCTTGCTCTTCCAAAGGGTCAAAATCATCGTAGTTGGAAATATGAGGCAACCGTATGACAGCCACATCGACGTTTCCATTGGTCAGGTCTGTGGGCCTTTCGTCGAGGTAGACCGAGTCCTCCTGAGCGATGGCGATGCCTCGGAAGTAAGGGATTACTCCGAGAACCGGCTTGCCAGTATGTTTCTCCAGAAGGTCTAGCCCGGGCCGTAGCAGCCCCAAGTCACCACGGAACTTGTTGATGATGAACCCCTTGATGAGGTTGCGCTCTTCTTCGGTTAGCAGTTCCAGGGTACCGATGAGTGAGGCGAAAACTCCGCCCCGGTCGATATCGCCCACCAGAAGGACGGGAGCCCCGGCTATTCTGGCCACTCGCATATTGACTATATCTCTCTCTTTCAGATTTATCTCTGCTGGGCTGCCAGCGCCCTCAATTACCACAATATCGTAGGCGGAGCGCAGCCGGTTCAAGGAGTCTTCGACTATCCTCAAGAGGTGAGGGGCATACTCGTAGTACTGGCTGGCCGCCAGGTTCTCGGCTACCTTCCCCAGGACGATTACCTGTGACCTGGCATCGGCCTCGGGTTTGAGCAGCACGGGGTTCATATGGACTGACGGCTCAATTCCGGCTGCCTCAGCCTGTACGGCTTGCGCCCGTCCGATTTCACCACCTTCGCTGGTGACGAAGGAGTTCAAGGCCATGTTCTGAGCTTTGAATGGAGCAACGTGGAAGCCATCCTGGCGAAAAACGCGGCATAAGGCGGCCACGATGATGCTCTTGCCTACCGAGGAGGCTGTGCCCTGTATCATCAGGGTCTTAGCTGGCATGGTGGTGAACTCCGATGTCTCTCATGGTTGCAATCAGTTTGCGGCATTCAGCCAAAGTGCGTGGTGCCAAGCGAATGTAATCCGGCAAACCAAACGACGCACAATCACGAACCAAGATTCCCTTTCTTAGTAAGGCTTGTCGGAATCTTGCGGCGTCACCGACTTTGACCAAGAAGAAGTTGGTGTGTGATGGCAACGGCGCTAGTCCGAGATGTTCTAGCTCTCTCACCAGGAAGCGCTTTGCTTCCTGAATTCTGGTTCCACACTCTCTGAGATAACCGTCGGCGTTTACGGCGAGAATCCCCGCTTCTTGGGCTGTGGCATTGACGTTCCACGGTGGTCGGACCCGTTTCAGGATGGAGATAATTGGGTCAGCAGCTATGGCGTAGCCAAGGCGCAATCCGGCTAAGGCATAGTCCTTGGTCATTGAGCGCAGGATGACCAGATTGCCACCACCTACCAAGTCCAGAGACGACCAGGCATTCTCGGTAAAGGCGATATAAGCTTCGTCAAGTAGGACTAGGCTGTCTTGAGCAACGGACAGAATTCGCCTGACCTCTTCTTTGGCCAGGTATTGACCGGTAGGGTTGTTGGGATTGCACAGAAAGATGCCCTTGGGTTGGTGTCTCTGGATCAAGTGTACTGTCTCTCCTATGTCCAGTCGGAAGTCCGTCTCTTTTGGCATCACTTGCCTCACCACCTGGGCATCGACAAGGTGACAAGCCACCTCATACTCGCCATATGTTGGCTGGGGAATAAGGACCAAATCATTGGGGCCAAAATAAGCAATTGCTACAAGCCTGATCAATTCGGTCGAGCCACTACCTATTACCAGATTGTGTGGAGCTATATTTAGCTTGCTTGCTAATATGTGCGTTAGTTGGCTGGCTTGAGAATCAGGATAGCGTTCGACGGGCGTATTGCTCAGGACTTCCGTTATCCCAGGAGGTGGCCCAAACGGATTGCAGCTAACGCTGAAGTCGAGGATGGTCTCCGGCGAGATTCCCATTTCACCCAGCTCGGCATAAT
>JAUVVE010000031.1 GCA_030604795.1 Dehalococcoidia bacterium
AACACCTTCGTAGGTATCACAGAAGAAGGCAACGTGGCTATTTGCGGCGACAGGATTGCCGGAGTCGGCAGCTACCTCCAGGCCAAGGAAACGATCGACCTAAAGGGCAGCTATCTGGCGCCAGGACTCATAAACGGACACACCCATATCGAGAGTTCCATGCTCCACCCTGCACAGTATGCCCAAGCTGTAGTCCCCCGGGGGACTTCGGCTCTCATTACCGACCTTCATGAGATAGCCAATGTGGCTGGCTTCGAAGGTATCAAGTTTGTTATGGACTGGGCACAAAGGTTACCTCTGGACATGTTCTTCATGGCACCCTCTTGCGTGCCGGCAACGCACATGGAGACAAGTGGCGCCGAAATGAATGACAAGGACATCAGAAAAGCGCTCAAATGGCAAAACGTCATCGGGCTTGGTGAAATGATGAACTTCCCTGGCGTTATCAGCGGCGATAGACAAGTCCTCGCTAAGGTGGCCGCCGCCCACGACAAAGTCATCGATGGGCATGCCCCGGGAGTTACCAACAAGCGACTGAACGCTTACGTGGCTGCTGGCATCTATTCTGACCACGAAACAACCTCTACAGAGGAAGGCAGAGAGAAACTAAGACGGGGAATGCACCTGATGATACGGGAAGGCTCTTCAGAGAAGAACCTGGAGGCTCTCTTGCCTCTGGTTAATGACAGGACGTACAAGAGATGCTTCTTTGTCGTCGATGACCGTAGTTGCTCGGACTTGCTCCGCGAAGGCGACATCGATGCTGTTGTCAGGAAAGCAATCCGATTGGGCCTTGAGCCAGTGCGCGCAATACAGCTGGCAACTATCAACACCGCTGAGTATTTCCGACTACACGACCGCGGAGGCATCGCTCCTGGCTATCTAGCCAACCTCATGACTATCAACGACCTTCCCCAACTGGAAATAGACATGGTCTTCTATCAAGGGCACCTGGTCGCCAGAGAAGGCAACAATCTTCTGCCTCCACCAGAGACCTCTACCAGAGAGCTAACCGAGACAGTTCGTATGAGGCCATTCAAAATCGAGGCACTAAGACTGAGCACGAAGGGCGAGAACTTCCCGGTCATTGAAATCATTCCCGGACAGATAGTGACCAAGAAGAGGGTGGAGACAGTCAAAACCAAGGACGGCGCAGTTGTGCCCGATATAGACGATGACATATTAAAGCTAGCAGTTGTGGAGAGGCACAAGGCCAGCGGTAACATTGGCTTGGGGTTGGTCAAGGGCTTTGGTCTGAAACGAGGAGCGCTGGCTTCGTCCATAGCCCATGATTCCCACAACATAATAACAGTCGGCACCAATGACCTGGATATCTTCACAGCAATCAAGGAAGTAGAAAGGCTCCGCGGCGGGTTGGTGGTCTGCAGTGACGGCAAAGTCTTGGCCGCTCTACCGCTGCCCGTGGCTGGCCTGCTCTCCCCAGAGCCAGCGAAAGTGGTTGCCGACGAATTCGAGAACGTGGAAACGGCCGCATCCGGGCTAGGGAGCGTGCCTCCAGCACCATTTGCCCTCCTTTCTTTTCTCGCCTTACCAGTAATTCCGGAACTGAGACTGACCGACCTGGGCATAGTAGACGTACTAGAGTTCAAGCTAATCTAAGACGGGAGGCCTACATAATGAAAAAGACTCGACTCTGTGACTTGCTGGGTATTGAGTATCCCATAATTCAGGGGGGCATGGTATGGATTGCCAATGCCGAGTTGGCCGCGGCAGTCTCCAATGCGGGAGGCTTGGGCTTGATCAGCCCGACCGCTGGAATGAGCCCCAACGGTGACCAGGTAGCCAACTTGAAACAGCAGATAAAAACGGCGAGGAGCCTCACCTCGAAGCCCTTTGGCATCAACTTGGCCATATTGGGGAGCCCTCACATTGAGGACTTGATCGCCGCGGTTATTATTGAGAGAGTAAGCGTGGTGGTAACGGCTGCTGGCAACCCCGCCCTATACACGAGTCGACTCAAAGAAGCCGGCATCAAAGTCCTTCACGTGGCAGCTGCAGTCAGACACGCCCAAAGTGCCGAAAGGCGTGGGGTAGATGGAATCATTGCCGAAGGCTATGAAGCCGGCGGTCATAACGGCACGGATGAGCTGACTACTTTTGCCTTGATACCTCAGGTAGTCGATGCAGTCACAATTCCAGTAGTAGCCGCTGGAGGCATCGCCGATGCCAGGGGCGTGGTAGCTGCCCTGGCACTGGGCGCCGATGGAGTCCAGATGGGCACCCGTTTCGTTGCTACCCACGAGTGCGTCGCCCACCCCAACTTCAAGGAGGCAATAGTAAAGGCTAATGATGTTGATACTGTGATTACCGCTAGGAAGCTTGCGCCAGCTAGAATTCTGAAAAACGAAGTGGCCACCAGAATACTCGAGATGGAAACTGCTGGAGCCTCAGCTGAGGAGCTCATAGCTTTCATTGGCATCGCCCGTTCCAGAACCGGGCAGCTCGAAGGAGACTTGGCCAATGGTGAAGCTTACTGTGGTTCCATAGCCGGTATGATAAAGGAAATCAAGAGCGCCGGTGAAATAATTGGCAGCATAGTCAGCAACTATGACACAGTGTTGGCCAGCCTGAGATAGCAAAGACCGCAGCACTTCAAGAGAGCAAAAGCAGATTCAGCCACAGTGAGTTTCTCTAAAGCCTAGCCGCAGAGTCATCGGCACCAGCAGGTGCCGTGGGGAATATCTGGGGAATGCCTCTCGAGCCCAGCTCCACAGCCGACTCGTTACTGGCGTCATTGGTTAGCTTTTCTCGCCTTGGCCCGGCTGCTTTGTGCCAAGACCCTGATGCCTTCCAGCAAATCCTGGCGTCGGCAGTCTTTGGTCAGGTACCAGCTAGCCCCAGCCGCGAGGGCTCCTCCAACATACTCACCGTAGACTGTCAGAAACAAGACCTTGACCTCGGGAAGGCTCTGTTTGATGCGTCGGGTTGCTTCCGTGCCATCTATGCCGGGCATCTGAGCATCCATCAAAACGACATCAGGGCACAGTTCTCCCGCTTTAGCCACCGCATCCAACCCATCCACAGCTTCCCCCACTACCTCTATGTCAGCTTGTGGCCCGAGGATGCTTTTCAACCCCTCCCTCACCACCTCGTTGTCATCGACTATCAGTACCTTTATCTTCTCCATTTCGCCTCCCGTGGTATCAAGGCTCGTTCCTGCTCATAATAATAGCATATATCGCCTAATCAGCCATCAAAGTAGCCACCGCCCATCGTGCCCATCCCCCACGTAGGCCGCCAAGCTGAAGCGGTGCGGAATGAAAGCCGCCCTTGGCCAAGAATAAGTCCTTCGGATGCCTAGCTTTCTCGTAGAGTTCCAGAACTGACTGATACGGACTCAAGTTATCTCCCTCACAATGGACGAAAAGCGTTGCGCACTCTCTGAGCTTGCCCAAGGCGGTGGACATTTTCGCCTGCGTTACTACCTCAAGGAAGCTGTGCCAGTCAACACGTAGCCCAAAACCCAATAAATGCATCCAGAGGCGTGACAACATATTGATTGCGCCCTCTGGCCATGGAAGCGCGCCTTCAGAAGACAACTCGTTGATAACAGTAGTGCCCTTGTTACTCAACTTGTCAAGAATAAAGGAGGGAGCCTTGGCCAGCTTGCCGCCTAACTCCGGCGGGCACGATAAAGCAACCAGAGCGCGAGGATTCAGCTGTTGGGCAGCCAGAATAGCTGCCATAGCGCCCATACTGTGACCAATGAGAGCAATACGCTTCTCGTCAACACAGGGAAACTGGGAGAGAAAGTGCCAGGCATCAATAACATCTGCCACTATGCCTCCGTCGAGGATACCGTCGCTACCGCCATGTCCGCGAAAATCAAAGATAAGAACCGCTACCCCATGACTGGCGATTGCCCGAGCACCGGCTTTTACGGCACGACGACTCGACCCAAAACCATGACACAGGATCGCCCCGGGCATGCGATGCCCGGCGTTGGGCAGTAGGACCTCTCCAGAAAGCCTCACCCCTCCGCTTCCGAACGTGACCGGGCCTTCGTTCAGTTTGACCAACGTATCATTGCCGAGGTGGGTCTCTCTCTCTAGCATGCTTGCTCTCCTGATTACTGCCCTTCGCTTTCAGTTTACCTTCCCACGCCCGTTCAGTAATCAGGAGAATGGCTGGTTTCGCAAAGAGAAAAGGGGTGACCTCTGAGTCACCCCTTTTACTGATGCGGCGGTCGTACTTTAGTATGACTAGAGGTGGATGATACCCTTCCTAAGAGCTTCAGTCACAGCTTCAGTACGGTCGTTCACACCTAGCTTTTGAAAAATACTAGTAATGTGCGTCTTCACCGTACTCTGAGCAATAGACAGCTGAGCGCCAATCTCTTTGTTGGCAGCACCTTTGGACATAAGTCGCAACACTTCCAGCTCTCGCTCAGAAAGCTCATCACCGGACGGGGCCCGGCGAGATAGCTCGGTCAAGCGGTCAAGCACCTTTGTCGCCACCACTGGCTGAATCAGTGACTCCCCACCGTGAACCGCTCGTATAGCCTTAAACAACTCATCCCTAGGGGCATCCTTAAGGAGATACGCTCGAGCTCCGGCTTCAATACCACGGAAGATATATTCGTCATCGCTATACGTGGTGAGGATTATGAACCCTGTGCCTGGCCTGGCAGACTTTATCTGCTTTATCGCCTCCACTCCGTCAAGCTCAGGCATTCGGAGGTCCATAAGGACTATATCCGGGCTAAGCTCCTTGGCTTTGTCTACCGCCTCCACTCCATCCTTAGCCTCCCCCACCATCTCGAAGTCCGGCTCTCTACTCAGCATAGCAAATAGTCCCTCTCTGACTACTGGATGGTCATCAGCAATCAGGATTCTTATAGCTTCTGCCATGGCACCTCCTAGTTGGTAGGAATGACTACCCTCACCAGGGTTCCTTTTCCTTTCTTGGTTTGCACGTCGAACATGCCACCTAAGCCACGGGCGCGCTCTTGCATACTTGTGAAGCCAAACGTGCGCCTTTTCTTGCTGGCTTTGCTGAGGCTCTCCGGCCTAAAGCCGACGCCATCGTCGCTGATGGTCAACCTTACGGCTGAGTCATCAAAGGTCAAATCAACCTCCACCGCGCTAGCTTTAGCATGCTTCTTCACATTAGCGAGGGATTCCTGACAGATACGCAGAAGACCAGCCTCCATTTCAGGTGGCAGCTCGCGGCTATCACCACGAAGAATAAAGCTAGCAGTCACGCCCACCTCCCGAGTGAATCTATCTACTTCCTGCCCAAGAGCGTCGGGCAAAGGAAGCTGTTCCAAGGCCTCAGGGCGGAGGTTCCACACTGAACGCCGGGCTTCGGCCAGGCTCTTCCGAGCCAAGCTTCGGGCCTGGTTCAAATGACCCTCCAGCTCCGGAGAATTGTCGTTCAACGCCTGTTCCGCCGCCTCCAGTTGCAGGATAATACCGGTAAACCCCTGAGCCAGCGTATCATGCATCTCCCTTGCCATGCGGTTTCGCTCCTCCATCACCGCCATGTGACGGGTCTCCTCATAAAGGCGGGCATTCTCAATGGCCACAGCTAATTGGTCAGCCAGAGTCTGGGCGGTGAACAGGTCCGCTTCACCAAAAGCATCCACCTCGATACTCTCAATATCCAGAACGCCAAGAACCTTCTCTCCTATCTTAATGGCGACAGCAAGCTCGGACTTGGTGTCGCTCAACGCCTCAACGGCACGATACCTCGGTTCCTTTTCTACATTGCTTGCCAGCAGCGGTTCGCCCGTTCGAGCCACCCAACCAACTATACCCTCCTCATCCACCTCGAGCGGCACACCCACCGGTATGAATCCCTTCTGCCCGCTCACAGACAATGCTTTGAGGGTGAGCTTGCCAGAGCTAGGCTCGAAGAGAAATATGTTGACGTTATGGTAATGAAAGGTCTGCCGAAGGGTGTTACCTACGTATGGAATCAATTCATCAAGGTGTACGATAGAGCTGATCTTACGACTGACCTCGTTTATCGTGCGCAGTTGCTCCGCCCGCTGTCGTTCTCTCTTGGTTCGGTCTTCGACCTTCTGTTCTAGGTTAGTATAAGACGCCTTCAGAGCACTAGCCATAGCGTTGAACTGCTCGGCCAGTTGCTGGATTTCATCACCGGTCTCCGTCTTGATGCTGTAGTCCAGTTCGCCCTTTCCTATGACCTCAGCGCCTCTGGTGAGCGCCAGGATCGGCCTGGTGATTGCTCTGGCCAGCAAGAATATCACCAAGGAAGCAATAAGAACCACGCCGATGATGATAGTGCTAAAGGTCCACTGAGCTTTCTCCATTTGCTCATCGATGAAATCGCTCGTAGCGGTTACAGCGGAAGCTATCTGGAGTTTTGTTGCCTCGGCGGGTGCCGAGAACTCGTCAATATAAGTAGACGCAGCCACTATGAGTTCCCTCCCCTCCACGGGAGCACAGTACATGTACTTCAGCCGGACGTTTCCCTCAGCGTCCTCCCAATGGTAATAGCCAGAAGCTTCACCGGCCAGGCTCCTTTCCATGATAGACCAGTAATGGGTGGGTTCCCCGGCCACTCTGTGCAAGTTAGCGCCTACCAGTTTTGGGTCCACGTGGACATAGGCTGTGTAAGACCAGTCGTACACCATGGTATGCCCGGTTTGCCCAACTTGCTGAACAGCAATTTCCCTCAGCTCATCATTCCCCACCAATTCGGAAGCCTCCAGTCCCGGATGAAGCTCAATAAAAAGCTCCATCTCTTCAGCCACAAACTGCGCCCTACGCTCTATCATTGTCCTGCCCAAGTCTTCCAGAGCGGCAATGCTCTGACCTACAATAGTGTCTCCCATTTGAATTGTGTTCTGCTTGCTAACCAGGCCCACCTCATACATGCTGCGAAAGGCAATAGCGCTGATAAAGCCGACCGAAGTAAGGGTCAGAGCCAGGAAAGCGATAAGGATCTTGCCTCTTATACCAATCTTCACTTCACGCCGCCTTCTCATCGCCATACTTTCCCTTCCTCCAGCTCACGCCTCTCGTATCAGCCTTTCCCCATATTCGAGCAGGGTCTCCTGACGCTCCTTGGACATATTCTTGGTCTCCAAATAAATCCTCAGCGCTTCAACCGGTGTCAACTCTTCGCTTACCCAATCGCCCAATCTAGGGCGTGCCTCGTGCCTAACTTCCTTGCCAATAGTGACATGATGAGCCTCTTTGACAGCCTTGTAGATGTCAGCATCTCGGAGCAAAGCTTCCAGAGTGCTTGGGAGGGATAGCTGAATCCTAACTACAGCCCCCTTGATTTCTGACTTGTGCTGCGCAATGGCTTCCAGAATAGTGGCTGTGGGGGCAGTGTCATCGGCATCGACATCGATCTTGACCGTCAGGAAGCGACGGGCATCAACCCTGTGGAATTCATAGTTGGTATGCTTCTCCGCAGTTCCCAAGTCAATGTCAACCACATAGAAACCCTTGTCCTGGTCTTCGTCTCCGAAGTCCAGGCGTTCCAGGCTGCCCGCATAGACCACGGGTGGACTTTCGCATAAGACTTGACGCTTATGAACGTGGCCCAAAGCTACATAATCGAAAACAGGTTGGGCAACACTGCCCAATAGCAGAATGGGGTCTCTGCCAACCACCATGCTCCGTTCTGACCCTTGCTTCGCCGTGGACACAGATGCATGACAAGCCAAAAACGCCGGTAAGGCCGGGTCAAGCTCAGAAATAACGTCCAGTAACCTGCGAGTCATTATCTCCTGGAGCCGGTCGTTTACGTCGTCTATACTGAGGTTCTTGGTTTCTTCACGACTTAAGAGCGCGCTTCGCCTCGGCCAGGGCAAGGCCATCACCTGAACAAAGCCTCCATTGGTTGGGATGCGGTAGATATCGGGACGGTTACCGACATAAATGTGC
>JAUVVE010000137.1 GCA_030604795.1 Dehalococcoidia bacterium
CAACGTGGAAGTGGGAAAGGAGCTCGTACGGGACGCGCCACGGGGAAACGAACGGCCGGGAAAGGAGCTACCGGCAGGCGCAGCAGGGCTGCCAAACAGAGTGAAGGCAATTCTCCCTGGCGGTGGTCCAATTTCCTGGGACTAGCGCCTATACTGATTTTGGTCATAGTATTTGCACTCCCTCTCAAGACAGTGCCAGTTCAAGCGACGGAAACATACTGGGACACTGAGATGAGGAGCGAGCCTTACACTGCAACTGAGAGCTACACCGAAGTTGAACCATATGTGACAACCGAGACGCGCACGAAAACCGTCTATGATTCCTACTATCCCAGCGGCTATGGTTGCTGGGACGGTTCGTGGGGTTGGGATGGCTGTTATCCTTACTATGATCCGTGTTACTCGCCTTACTACTGCTCGGACAACACGACGCGCTGTGGCGTATACAGTTGGCGTCCTCGACCTCGGGTAGTCAGCTATCCCGAAGAGGTGACCAATTATAGGACTGTCACCAAATACCGGGAAGTGACCAAATACCGTGAGGTCCCCACTCCAGTATTGAAGGAGAGAACGGTAACCGAGTACGTGAGGATGTCGATCTGGGAATACCTGTTCATGTAAGCAAGGACGAAGCACCGCAACTCGAGGTGTGTAGCCGCGTTTGCGGGACTGGTATGTTGGGGACTAGGTAAGACCTGAAGCTGTGGCGTCACAACTATTGAAGGCTAGGTCTCCCTTGCATACATGTGCCCAGTCTTGAAAGCTGGCGACACGGATTCGGTCGGATGGTGGTGCCAATAGTCAGGCTATTCTAGCTATCTGCTGCTTGTGCTCCTCGAGGGCTTTTTCATACTGGGCGTCGAGCTGGCTGCTGATTTTGCGCCATTCCTCTTGGAACTGCGCCTGGAGGTCTGCCTGAACCGAGCCCGAAGTCGCCCCCTGCTGCTGCAGAGCTTGGGCGGATTGCTGTAGTCTGGCTTCGAAGCCCTGTTTGAATTGACTGAAGGTCTGTTGAAGTGCCTGTTCGTAGTAGGTCAGGAGATTCTCTATTCGGTCGAAGATGGGCTCGAGCTGGTTCTTGTTTTCTTTTAGCAGCCTGATGCCAGCCATCGCCTTCTTTGTGGTCTGCTGAGTTCGATCATCCCTGGGGAGAGTTATGCTTCGCAGGAATATCTCTTCAGCACCCAGGACTACGTACTTTCTGACTCCCGTGCCCTTGTGTTTGGTCAGTTCGGCGTCCAGGTCGTAGCTTTCCTCACCAAGGTATCTGGCGGCAATTCTGTTCCCGGCCGGGACGTGCTCCAACTGCTTAAGCTCGTCGTCCGAGGGCTTACCCAGCTTATCCGCTTTTTCCATGGCTTTTTCCCAGGCGCTTTTCATCTCGCTCATAGCATCCCTCCTGCATGAGAGTGCTTGTTGATGCTAAATCGATACTCTGGCTCTGCGCCTCTACATGCTGCGAAGCAGGAAAGTGCATGAGAGGCTCTTGCCCCGTGGGGCTCAGAGGGGCAGGAAGCCCGGCAGGACTCAGGATGGCAACGGAATACGTTGCTAAGTGACCTCTGATACCTCATACAGTGCTCTCCATCTCTGCTGGTGCTCTTGTTTCAGTTGTTGGAAGTGTGATTGAAAAGAAGCGGACGTCATGGTATCAGTGGTCATGAGCAATGCATCTTCGCCGTTGTCCGAGTAATAACTCCGGCGTACGCCTGCCTTTTGGAAGCCGTACTTCTGGTAAAGCGCCTGAGCTTGCTTGTTGGAAAGACGTACCTCTAGCGTAATGATTCTTGCGCTGAGATGCATTGCCACGTCGATGACTGAAATGAGCAACCATTCCCCTATCCCTTGGCGCCGGTGGGCATTTCTTGTGGCAATGGTGGTAATGTGTGCTTCGTCCACCATTATCCAGAAACCGGCAACGCCGATGACATAGTCTTTTGCGGGTGGGGGCTTCTCTTCACCGAAGAAACGGTCATGGTCGAGGAAGTGCCTGACTTGTGACAGTCTTTGCCAAAGACTCTTGCTGCCGATGCGTTGTTCTACCGCGGCTGGTGTTGTCTCATTTCGCCCAGAAACCACTATGTAGCGGGCGAGTCGATTGCGGAGCTCTTGTTTGAGCGAGGAGTATGTGGGATGGGGCCACTGAGTCGGGAAAGCTTCACGGTCAATCTCAATCGCCTGCAGAATGTCCCTGTCTTGCATAGGCCGAATGATGTAGTCCATGCTTTTCCTGAATTTGGAGCTTTGGAGTCCTCCTTCAAATTCTAGCATATTCCCCTCTAATCAATACAGTTCTGTTTTTTTGGCCTATCTTTTCGTTATTGGCTTGGCTATACTATGGGTGTGGACAATGTGTTTTGATGCTGGAGGTACTGATGAGAGGACAAGTGGTTGCTGAATTATCTGTTGTTCCCATAGGCACTGGCGATGCTGGGATTAGCCGTTATGTCGCTGCATGTGTCGAGGTTCTGGAAGGCAGAAAGGACCTGTCCTACCGGCTCACACCGATGGGCACTGTTGTTGAGGGACCGCTTGGCAAAGTTCTTGAGGTTGCGGGCCAGATGCACGAAGTTCCATTCGGTAAGGGGGCCTCTCGGGTTATCACCACGCTCAAGATTGATGAGCGCCGGGACAAGCGAATGACAATGGCCTCCAAAGTAGAATCGGTGCGGAAACTACGTCCATCAGTCAGAACTTGAAATGGTTGACCTCGGTGTCCAGTTGGCTCCCTGCCATCCGAGCGGCTTGCTTCTGACCAACCCGGTCATGACGGCTGCTGGCACCTTTGGCTATGGCATTGAGTACAGCCAACTGGTTGATGTCCAGAGACTGGGAGCCATCGTTTGCAAAACAACCACTCTCAAGCCCAGGCGAGGCAATCCGCAGCCCCGCCTGGTGGAGACAGCCTCGGGCTTGCTTAATTCGGTGGGGTTGCAGAACATAGGAGTTGAGGGTGTGGTGAAAGACAAGGCTCCCGTTTGGGCAGGCTGGCGGGTTCCGGTTATTGTTAGTATCGCTGGTGAGACTAGCGACGAGTATGCCAGGGTCGCTGACAGGCTGGAAGGAGTAGCTGGCGTAAGTGGCATTGAGGTCAACATAAGTTGTCCCAATGTGGCATCTGGTGGTATGGAATTTGGCG
>JAUVVE010000012.1 GCA_030604795.1 Dehalococcoidia bacterium
AGGTGGCCCTTTATAGCACCCCGGTAGTGACTGACCAGTTGGTTTGTGTTGCCACTTATGTGGATGACGGTGGCATAGTGATGGGGATAAACAGGTTAGCCCCTGGATATACGGAGGGTGTCCCGCTCTGGTCTAAGGGGGAGTGGGTTTATCCAGGTGGGACGAAGTCTATTGGCGCCATAGTGGGTAGTCTAGTGTTGGTCGAAGACATTATTTATTTTGGCAGCTCTGACGGTAAGGTCTACGCTCTGGATGCTGTCTATGGGGAGAAGAAATGGGAATTTGAGACGGGGGGGAAGATATGGACATCTCCGGCGGTTAAGGATGGGATTATCTATGCTGGTAACTACGACGGCAGACTCCATGCCTTGTCCAGGCAAGACGGCAGACCGCTGTGGGAAATCGAATTGCCAGCCGCCCTTGCCTCTTCTCCTGTAGCTTCTGAAGGCAATGTCTTTTTCGGTGCTTTTGACCATTACCTTTATGCCGTTGATGGTGATAACGGGAGGGAGAGATGGAAATTCGAGGGAGGTAACTGGTTCTGGGCAGATCCAGTGGTCAAGGACAATGTCGTCTACGCGGCTTGCCTCGACGATACAATCTATGCTCTTGATGCAAGGTCAGGCAGGGAATTGCGTCGGTTTGTCGCCGATAGCGCGATTGTGTCAACGCCGGTCATTGTGGATGACCTTCTCGTAGCAGTCTCGGAATCAGGGGAAGTGTATGTGCTTGAGCTTGACAGTCTGGCATTGCAGCGCCAGGTGTCTATCGGTTATTCAGTGATGGCTCCCCTTTCTGCTGAGGATGGCACGGTTTACGTCCATGCGAGAGACCACAGTGTCTATTGTGTTGATGTGCAGAAAGGAGTAGTAGCCTGGAAGTTTTCATCCGTGGCTGATTAGGACTGATTATGGCTGAGCTGTGGAATACCTTTATTCTTGAGCCGGTACTCAATAGCTTGATTGCTTTGACTACCGTGATGGGTGGCAGCTTTGGAGTGGCGATTGTCGTTCTCACCGTTATTGTTCGCCTGGCGCTCTACCCTCTTACTGTGCGGCAGACACGGTCTACCAAAGCCATGCAAGCGCTGCAGCCACAGATTCAGGAACTTCAGAAGAAATATGCCAAGAACAAGCAGAGACTGCAGCAGGAGACGATGAAGCTGTACAAGGAGGTGGGGATAAACCCGCTGGGCTGCCTCTGGCCTATGCTTATTCAATTACCGATTTGGATCGCGCTTTATCAGTCGATTATGAGAGCACTAGCTGCCACTCCGGAAAACCTACTGAACTTATCTCGGCACCTCTATTCATGGGCAGCAGTTGCCCACGCGGTGCCGCTGAACGAGCATTTCCTGTGGCTCCGGTTGTCAAGGCCCGACCCCAATCTTATCCTGGCTATATTGGTAGGTGGGTCGATGTGGGTACAGCAGAAAATGGTGACGGCACCAGCCACTGACTCCAGGCAGCAATCGATGACCAGCATGACCACACTAATGATGCCACTGATGTTTGGCATGTTCACTTTGTCTTTCCCCAGCGGCCTGGCCCTTTACTGGGTGATTTCAAATATCATTGGCATTGTGATCCAGTATTTTGTTACTGGAGGCTGGGGCTATTTGCGGTCTCCAGCGGGTTCGAAGCCGGTGCCAACTCGAAAACTAGGGCCGGTGGAGCAACAATCTCCGACGATAAAAAAGGCCTCTCAGGACAAGAAAGGTCTCTTTAAGAGATGAAAGAGATTGAAGTAGGCGCCAAAACAGTTGATGAAGCGATCCAGGCTGCGCTGGAGCAACTGGGTGTAACCGAGGACCAAGTAGAAGTTGTTGTTTTGGCAAAGGGCAAGTCTGGGCTCCTAGGGATGGGGTCTGAAGAGGCCAAGATTAGGGTGAAGCTTTTACCTGGGCCAGAGCAAGAGGGCGATGTGGCTGGTGTTGCCAAGGAGATTCTGGAGACGCTAATCCAATGTATGGAGATATCAGCCGAGGTATCTGTGACCCAGGCGTCTGCAGATGAACTGCCGCTGAGTTTGGATATCGAAGGCGATGACCTGGGTATTCTGATTGGGCGCCGTGGTCAGACGTTGGCTTCGCTGCAGTACGTTGTTAGGCTGATGGTGGCTGAGAAGATGAAGATGTGGGTACCGATAAGCGTCGATATCGCTGGCTATAAGAAGCGTCGGTATGAGTCCCTGCGGGGCTTAGCCTTGCGTCTGGCCGAGCAGGTGAAGAGAAGCCGACGTTTGATAACTCTTGAACCGATGCCTGCAGATGAGCGCCGCATCATTCATCTGGCCTTGGCCGACCACCCAGATGTCGCTACCGAAAGCATGGGTGAAGGCGAAGCGCGGAAAGTGGCAATTCTGCTGAAGAAACAGTAGGCATGTTCCGGCCGGTAAGCAATAAGGTAAGTCTTCCCCAGCTGGAAAACCAAGTCCTCAGCTTTTGGAAAGACCATCATATCTTTGAAAAGAGCGTTGAGGCACGGCGTGGGGCAGGGCAGTTCACTCTTTATGAGGGGCCGCCGACGGCCAACGGCAGCCCTGGCATTCATCACGTCTTATCCCGAGTGTTCAAAGATATTATCCCCCGCTACAAGACCATGAAGGGACTATATGCCCCACGCAAAGCGGGGTGGGATACGCATGGTTTGCCAGTGGAGCTAGAGATAGAGAAGATGTTGGGCTTTACTAGCAAGGCCCAGATTGAAGACTACGGGGTAGCTCGGTTCAATGCTCACTGCCGGGAGAGCGTGTTTCGCTATCTCAAGGAATGGGAAGCTATGACTGAGCGCATCGGCTTCTGGCTGGACATGGAGCACCCGTACATAACGCTTGATAATAGCTATATTGAATCTTGCTGGTGGGCGCTGAAGCAATTGTGGGACAAAGGCCTGGTTTACCAGGGTTATAAGGTTACTCCTCACTGTCCAAGGTGCGGCACTTCCCTCAGCTCTCACGAGGTAGCTCTCGGGTATAGAGATGATGCTCAAGATCCTTCGGTTTACATAAAGTTTAAAGTTGCCAAATCGGTATACAAAAGCCCGGGTTTTCTTGAAAAACTGCGGAAGGGTTATGGCGATAGAGAGGCTGATTTTGTGAAGTGGCTTATTGACCTCACTGGGGAGAAGCCTGTCTATTTGGTAGCATGGACGACTACGCCTTGGACGCTACCTGGCAATACTGCCCTGGCAGTTGCTGCTGACGCCGAATACGGGATTGTAGAGGTTGACGAAGCATATCTTATCCTGGCTTCTGTCCGTTTGGGGAAGGTAGGGTTGGGCGACGCTCCTTTGGTCGCCAAGGTGACGGGAAGTGATTTGGTTGAACTCAGGTATGAACCGTTGTTCAATCCGTTTGACTTTGGTGTGACTGTCACTAGAATGGACACACCAGAGAAAGAGGGGCAACCACCGTCTAACGTTAAGTGGAAGCAGTTGGCCTCCTTCAACTACCCTGTAATCGCTGGCGACTTTGTCTCTCTGGAGGACGGAACTGGCATTGTCCACATGGCACCAGCTTATGGCGAGGTTGACTATGATGCCGGCGCAAGGAAAGGACTGGACTTTGTCCACCCAGTAGACCTGCAGGGTGAGTTTACCGGCAACTACCCCTTCTCTGGTAGATTTGTGAAAGATGCTGACCCGCTTATTCTCGAAGACCTTGGAGAGCGGGGCTTGCTGTACCGCAGCGGTACAATAACTCACACCTACCCGTTCTGCTGGCGCTGCGAAGCGCCACTTCTTTACTATGCTAAGAGAACCTGGTATATCGGCACATCGCGTGAGAAGGAGGCACTTGTTTTAGGTAACGCTAAAATCAACTGGTATCCAGAGCATATCAAGTATGGCCGTTTCGGCGATTGGCTGGAGAACAATGTTGACTGGGCTTTCTCACGAGAACGCTATTGGGGGACACCTCTGAATATCTGGAGTTGCTCAAGCTGTGGTAACTACGAGTGTGTCGGCGGCATTGATGAGTTGAAGGCGAAGCCAGACCTGAAAGGTCTAGTTGAACCACTGGATTTGCACCGCCCCTTTGTTGACGGCATTACTTTTGCCTGTTCCAAATGTAGTGGGGAAATGAAGCGACAAACGGAGGTGCTTGACTGCTGGTTTGACTCCGGAGCTATGCCCGTGGCCCAGTGGCACTATCCTTTTGAGAATTGCGATGATTTTGACCGCAGTTTTCCTGCTGACTTCATTTGTGAGGCTGTTGACCAGACCCGTGGGTGGTTTTATAGCTTGCACGCTATATCTACCCTGCTTTTCGGACGTCCTTGTTTTGAGAACGTTATTTGTCTGGGGCATATTCTCGATGCTGAGGGCGAGAAGATGAGCAAGGCGAAGGGAAACGTAGTTGATCCGTGGGCGATGCTTGAGAGCTATGGCGCTGACGCCACACGTTGGTACTTAATTACCTCCTCGCCGGCAGGCAATGTACGCCGCTTTTCCGGCAGTATAGTGGCTGAAGTCATGCGTAATTTTCTATTTACGCTGTGGAACACCTATAGCTTCTTCATAATCTATGCCAATATTGACCAGTTTGACCCTAAATTGCCGGCATCCCCGTCTCTAACGGATTTGGATAGGTGGGTTATGTCTAGGCTTAATGAACTCATCGCCGACGTGGACAACGCTTTGGATAATTATGACCCTACCACTGCTGGGCGGAGGATTGAAACCTTCGTAGATGAACTTTCCAACTGGTATGTGAGACGTAGTCGACGCCGTTTCTGGAAGAGCCAGAGCGATGCCGACAAGCTGGCAGCCTACACCACTCTCTACCATTGTCTGGTTACCCTGTCCAAGCTTCTAGCTCCTTTTACACCTTTTGTGGCTGAAGAGATTTACCGAAATCTGGTATGTTCTGTGGACTCCGAAGCTGTGGAAAGCGTGCACCTCACCGATTTTCCTATCGCTGACCGGGCTCAGGTAGATACGCAGCTGGTTGATGCCACCCGCCTGGCTATGACGGTGTGCAGCCTCGGCCGTGCTGCTCGGGCTAAAGCTGGCATAAAAGTGCGTCAGCCGCTGTCAAGGGTATTGGTCAAGGTGAGGTCAGCGGCTGAGCGAGACGGTTTGCAAAGGCTGGCGTCTCAGATATTAGACGAACTTAATGTTAAAGAGGTGGAATTTGCCGAGGGCGAGTTGACTGGTGATGAACGTGGTTACGCGTTGGCGGAAGAAGGGGATTACTGGGTGGCAGTGGCGACTGAAATCTCATCAGAGCTGAAGGCCGAGGGAATAGCGCGCGAAGTGGTACGACGTTTGCAGACTATGCGTCGCTCAGCAGGTCTTGATATCGCTGATTACATCGTCACCTATTATCAAGGGGGAGACATAGTTCAGCAGGTGATGACGGAGTTTGCGGACTACATAAACCAGGAGACATTGTCCCGAGAGCTGGTCTCGGCGCCGCCCCCGGATAGCAGTTACGCTGAGAAGTATCGTATTTCGGATTCTGAAATCGTGCTCGGCATCCAGAAGGTGACTGGCTAGAGGAGGCTGATGAAGTCAGCCGTCTCACTTGCCCGGCGGCGGACTTTGTATCAGGCGAGCATGAGTTGTTGTTGTATCGCTGCCTCTAACGAAGGTAATCTCGACTTCCTCTTCGACTTGCGAAGAATGTATATCTTGTATTAGCTCGCCAGCTGTGGTTATCTCTTCACCTTTGAAGTGAGTAATTACGTCGCCCACTTCCAAGCCTGCCTTGTCTGCTGGGCTGCCTGGTGCCAGGTGTGTAATAACTACCCCTTTGTCTACAGGCAAGCGATTTACCGTGGCCACATATTCGTCCACAGTATATAGCGTGACTCCAAGCCACGGGCGGGTCACGTAGCCGTTTTTGATCAACTGTTCGATGATTGGCATTGCCATTTTGGTACTTATGGCATAGCCCATGCCCTCAACGCCGACACCAGCGATCTTGGCACTGGTAATGCCAATGATTTGTCCCTTCATATTCACCAAAGGCCCGCCGCTATTACCCGGGTTAATGGCTGCCGAGGTCTCGATAAGGTCATGCAAGGTTTGGCCATCTGCAGGTAGGGATACCCTCAGGCCACTGACGGTGCCTTCTTTAGCTCTCAGGCCCCGGCCCAGTGGATTGCCGATAGCTACTACCCAATCGCCGACTCTCAGATGTGTCGAATCACCCAGTTTGGCAGCTGGCAGGTCAGTGGCATGGGTTCTTATTACGGCCAAGTCGGTCAAGGGGTCGCGGTATACGTCGTCTGGGTCAGCCTGAAGAGTTCTACCGTCGGCCAGTTCTACGGTCACCTTCTTGGCTCCCTCAACCACATGGTTGTTAGTCACGATGATGCCATCTTGGTCTATGATCCACCCCGAGCCGGCGCCTGTCTGAGTTCGCGGTGTACGGAAGAAGTCCAGCGTGACAACCTCAGTGCTTATGGTTACCACGGATGGGTAGACCTTGTCTACTACGTCGGCGATACTTGGTAATGTGGCAGTGTCTTCCGCCACAAGAGGCGGTGACCACGTTGGGTCTATTGGTGCTGTAGGAGTGTGCTCGTCCGGTATCTCGGCGGTTGGTGATGATACTGGCGGTTGGGGCACCACCATGAAACAGCTACACGCGCCCAGTACCACACTAAGGAGTAGAGCGACAATAAGGCCACGTTTCATCGGTGCACAACATATAGCTAGGACTAACGTGATTGTAGCACAACCGCCTGTTTGCGGCAAAATGTAGGTTCCAGTGACTTCCCAAGACCGAGTGTTGAGATTTGATACTGAGAGAGGCATACGTTAGAATGGATAGCCTGCAAGGCAATGGAGGCCGAGGCAGCTAGCCACTGCGTCTAAATCTTGGGACAGGCGGTGCTGGTCCTCGTTCAAATTGCCGCCATAGAATAGGCTAGCCTAGCTGCGGACGCCAACGGTGTGAAGGTGAACTGACGAGTTGGAGGCAGACGAATGGAAATTCAGATTCTGGGAACTCATACTACCGAGGCTAGAGATCTGCGGTTAACGTGCTTTCTCATCGACGGTGTTCTGGCTCTAGATGCTGGCAGCCTTACGGCAAGCCTTTCGCTGTCACAGCAAGAGAAGGTGAGAGCGATTCTGCTGACGCATCAGCATTTCGACCATAGCCGGGATTTGGTCACCTTTGGGGCCAATGGTGCCACATTCTCTGCCCCGGTCGATGTCTATGGGTTGAGTCAGACTCTTGATATCGTTAGCTCCTGCCTTCTTGACGGCAGGATGTATGTAGACTTCTCCAAATGGCCGACTGAAGAAAACCCCTTTTTGCGACTCGAGACTATTGAGCCGTTTGACACCACCTCTATTGAAGGCTACGAGGTTTTGGCTGTACCAGTAAGGCACTCTGTGCCCGCTGTTGGCTATCAAGTGACATCCAAAGATGGCAAGAGCCTATTCTACACTGGAGACACTGGCCCTGGTTTGTCGGCCTGTTGGGAACACATTTCGCCCCAGTTGCTTATGATTGAGGTTTCTGGCCCTAACAAGTTTGGAGACTTTCTCAAGAGCGTCGGCCACCTGTCTGCCCAGTTCGCTAAAGATGAAATTATTCAGTTCCGTCAAATCAAGGGATACCTACCTCGCGTCACGGTCGTCCACATCCCGTCTCAGTACCAGAGTGAAGTCGAGCAGGAGGTTGCCGACGTAGGCCATGAACTGGGAGTCAACATCGAGATAGGCTACGAAGGCATGACGATCACTCTGTAGCCCTTCGTTGCATATCGCAGCTGTCAATGAAGGCTGCCTGTCATCCCGAGCGTAGCGAAGAATCCCTCGCCACTTCTTGTCCCCCAGTTAGGAGTTCCCGCTAAGATTGGCGTCATGAGACCCTTCACTGTCGCTCAGGACAACGACTAAAGACTCTCGGTTGATCAGTCTCTACTTATGCTTCTGCGTAGTCTACCACTGGCAGCTGGGCCAAAGCCTCCTTCACCAGCTTGTCGGGATACTCATAATCCTCAAGCCTGCCCGAGAGGTATTCATCATAGGCGGCCATGTCAAAGTGGCCATGTCCGCTATGAGCAAGCAGGATAGTCTTGCTTTCGCCTGATTTCTTGCACGCTAAAGCCTCATCTATGACTACCCTAATGGCATGGTTTGGTTCTGGGGCGGGGACGATGCCCTCAGTTCGTGCGAACTGGATGCCAGCTTCGAAAGTCGCCACCTGCGGTACTGCCTTAGCCTCCACAAGGCCGAGATGATGGAGATGGCAGATTATGGGTGCCATGCCATGGTAACGCAGCCCGCCGGCGTGAATCTTCGGTGGGATAAAGGTATGGCCCAAGGTATACATCTTGACGATGGGTGCCATGCCAGCGACATCACCGTAGTCCCAGGCATAAGGTCCCTTGGTCATGCTGGGACAGGCTGTAGGCTCAACATTGATGATGCGCAGATTCTGCTTCTTGCCTTCGATTTTGTCCTTGACGAACGGTAAGTACAGCCCGGCGAAGTTGCTGCCGCCACCGATACAGCCGACGATGATGTCAGGGTAGGCATCAGCCTTCTCCATCGCTTTTTTGGCTTCCAGACCATTTATGGTCTGGTGGAGCAAGACGGAGTTGATGACGCTGCCTATGGAGTAGTACGTATCATCACGGGGACCAGCATCCTCTATGGCCTCACTGATAGCAATGCCCAGACTGCCCGGCGAATCAGGGTCTTCAGCCAGAATCTTGCGCCCTATTTCGGTATCTGGACTGGGACTGGGGACGCATTTCGCCCCCCAGGTCTCCATCAGGATGCGGCGGTACGGCTTCTGATTGTAGCTGACTTTCACCATATAGACCTTCAGCTCGATGCCGAAGAACATGCAGCCCATTGCCAGGGCACTGCCCCATTGTCCGGCACCGGTCTCGGTAGTCATTCGCTTGATCCCGTCCTGTTTGGCATAGTAGGCTTGAGCCACGGCGGTGTTGGGCTTGTGGCTGCCAGCTTGGCTTGTCCCCTCATATTTGAAGAAGATCTTTGCTGGTGTATCCAAAGCTTTCTCAAGCCGGTACGCCCGATGCAATGCGGTGGGTCTCCACGTGCGGTAAATCTCTTGCACCTCTTCGGGAATCTCAATGTAGCGCTCCTGGCTGAACTCCTGGTCCCTTATCGCCGAGGGAAACAGCGGAGGTGGCAGGATGGTAGGTTCCTTGGTGCCCGGGTGTAGTAACGGTGGCAATGGCTTGGGCAGATCAGGCAGGATGTTGTACCACGAGGTAGGCATCTCCTTTTCACTCAGGATAAACTTTGTTTGTTTCATTTCTCCTCCTTTTTCTTGTTAGCTTCTCTTGTGCTCGTAAAGTCCAGTTGCTGTCTATTCGTGGCCCTCTTGGGGCCACTTCCATGACATTGTTGACATTTCAATCCTCCTGAAACAGAAAGCCTCTCGCCTAAGGGGCGAGAGGCTAGACCTTCGCGGTGCCACCCTTGTTGGTGCTTTACACCATCTCTCTTAGGTACAGCCCCAGTTTGTTGGGGGGCGATACCCTGGGTTCTGATAACGCTACCCCTGCGTCAAAGCCTACTCGTGCTTACTTGATTCAGCCTTTCGGTTCGCGGCTCCCGGGTCCATTCAACCTTGGCGCCGGCGTCAGCTTCCACCTATCCTGACTCTCTGTAGCCTCGCTTCAAGGCTTACTAGTCCCGTTCTCAGCCTTTGCTCTATTCAGTTGTGCCTACATTTTAGCATCTTTTTCGGGCTTGTCAAGTTTCTTGTGCGGTTCGCGTTTGATTGGTCACGATGTGCAAGGAAAACGACTCATGACTTCTGTCTGACCAATGTGAGGATGTCCACCATGTGTGGCAAACAGCCCTACGAATAATATCAAGCGGACGCATCGGCAGCCCGTGGGTGGTATTGCATTCATTTCACTGCACACATGGCGCGCACCGCTATAACAGCCTTTCTTTGGAGGAATTGACTCGGCCACTTCTGCCTAAACGGTTCAGCCCCCAGGAACTAAGAGACCCAGTCAGCAAAACGCTGAAGCGAAGGGGTTGAGCTTCATAAAGGATTCATGTGCTACCGTTGAGATAGGCGTCGATTGAGGCGGCAGCTCGTTTTCCGGCCCCCATGGCGCTGATAACTGTGGCCGCGCCGGTAACGACATCACCTCCTGCCCAGACCTTATCCTTTACCGTCTTGCCCGTTTCCTCGTCAGCCACTACTGTGCCACGTCTTGTGGTTTCCAAACCCTCTGTGGTTGACGGAATAAGAGGATTGGGCGTTGTTCCTAGAGCCACAATTGCCACATCAACGTCGATGATGAACTCACTACCCTCTTTGACAATGGGACGACGACGGCCGCTGTCATCCGGTTCCCCCAACTCCATCTCGTAGCACTCCATACCTGTCACCCAGCCCTGGTCATTGCCTATGAACTGTTTGGGGTTGGTGAGGAGTTTAAAGATCATTCCTTCTTCCTCAGCGTTTTCCACCTCCTCGTGCCGTGCCGGCATCTCAGTTCGAGACCGCCGATAGACGATATAGACTTCATCAGCTCCGAGCCGTAGGGCACAACGGGCGGAGTCCATAGCTACATTCCCACCGCCAATCACAGCCACTCTCTTTCCTACCTTAATCGGGGTGTCATATTCAGGGAAGAGATAAGCTTTCATTAGATTGACCCTGGTAAGGAATTCGTTAGCTGAGTATATACCGTTGAGATTCTCCCCAGGTATATCCAAAAACATGGGCAACCCCGCTCCGGTACCCAGGAAGACAGCATCATAGTCGCCTTCCAGTAGCTCGTCAACGGTAGCTAGCTTGCCCATGACTGAGTCAAGCCTGATATCCACACCCAGTGACTTAACGAAGTCAACTTCACCCTGGACCATACTCTTGGGTAGCCTGAACTCAGGAATGCCATACATCAGTACTCCGCCGGCGACATGGAGCGCCTCGAAAATGGTCACCGCATGCCCCAGCTTGGCCAAATCAGCGGCGCAGGTCAATCCGGCCGGACCTGAGCCAATCACAGCTACCTTTTTGCCTGTCGAGGGTGGTAGGTCAGGTGAAGAAGCCGGATTTGAGGCATGGCTTCGTTCCCAGTCAGCCACGTAGCGTTCCAAGCGGCCGACGGCGATCGGCGCCCCTTTTTTGCCCAGTGAACATACCTCTTCACACTGTGTCTCCTGAGGGCAAACTCGCCCACAAATGCCTGGCAGGCTGTTCTTGCTCTTGAGTATCCTC
>JAUVVE010000059.1 GCA_030604795.1 Dehalococcoidia bacterium
CTGGTAATTGTAGTAGCCATCGGCTTCGGCGTGGCAAATGGTTTCAACGATGCGGCCAACGCAATTGCAACGGTAATTGGGACTCGTACTCTCTCCCCCCGGGCTGCCATTATCATGGCAGCCTTCTGCAATTTTGCCGGTGCCGCTACGGGCACTGCAGTAGCCGCAACAATTGGCAGGGGGATTATTGCCTCAGAGGCCTTGACTCTGACCACGATCATCGCCGGGGCCGCGGCGATTGTCATCTGGGCTGTTGCCGCCACGCGCTACGGCATGCCCATAAGCTTGACCCACGGGTTGGTGGCTGGATTAGTGGGGGCTGGGCTGGCCATCTCCGGTAGCGCAACCATCGTGTGGGGGGTCTTGGCTAAGGTGCTTTCTGCTGTCGGCATCGCCCCTCTTCTGGGTTTTGTCGGCGGTTTCCTGGTAATGGTTGCCATCATGTGGCTTTTCCGCAGGAGCATGCCTGATAAAGTGCAGGGCATCTTCGGAAATCTGCAAATCCTTTCCGCAGCCTTCATGGCTTATAGCCATGGCAAGAACGACGGCCAGATGCCTATCGGCCTGATCACTATGGCACTGGTGGCTTTCCACCAAGATAGCGGTTTGTGGGACCGTCTGTCCTTGTTGAATCCCGACACGTGGTGGATAATAGTGGTCTCAGCAGCCTCAATCACCTTTGGCACAGCTATCGGCGGTTGGCGCGTTATCCGTACGCTGGGGTTGAGGATGACTACCTTGCGTCCTGTCCATGGGTTCGCGGCGACAGCATCCGCGGCTACCGTTGTCGAGATCGCTTCACATTTCGGTATCCCGGTAAGCACCACGCATTGTATGAGCAGTTCAATCATGGGCGTGGGTGCCACCAAGCGCCTTTCTGCCGTGCGCTGGGGGATAGCGCGCAGTATGGTGGTGACCTGGATTCTGACCTTCCCAATCTGCGGGATCCTCGGCTGGATGATTGCATCACTCCTGCAGATTGCCTTCTGAGGTGATGCCACGCCTTCCCAATTTCGGCTAAAGGCGACAGTTTCTGCTTGCTTAATTAGAACATTAGTGCTAGAATAGTCGTCGATTATGGCGAAGTTGCTGAAAGTGGCTTTGGAACAGCAAAGGTATGACCTAGCTGCCCATGTCCTCGTCTATGGGCTGGTCAAGGCGAAGCAGGATGGCGAAAAACGGCGCCGCAAACAGAAAAAGGCACGGATTCTACAGTCAAGGCCTCGACGAAGCTGAGAGGCTGGAGCTTGAAGAAGCCCGAGGTATAGAAGGTTTGGATGAGGAAATCGCTATACTGCGCCTGAAGCTCAAAGAACTCATCACAGCAGAGCCGGAGCGGTTTGACCTTCATTTGAAGACGGTTGATACCATCGCCAAGCTCGTCAAGACTCGCTACAGCATCACCAAAGAGCAGAAGAAGTCACTTAAGGAAGCAATCGCCAAGGTGTTGACTGAGATAGCCCTTCCCCTCGGGATAGAGGCTTTCGTTAGGTAAACCGCAAACAGCACGTACTTAGCCATCCTTATGTCACCCTGTCCGAAGCGAAGGCTCTCTGAGATTCTTCGGTCGCTTTGCTCCCCTCAGAACGACGGTGGCGAAGGGCTGTCTCTGGAATGACAGCAGGTGGTGAACAGTCCCTTCGAATCTGGGATTTGCAGCGAAGCGGATTCAGAGATCGGATTTGAGAAGATGAGCTTCGCTCATACCACCCAGCCCAACCAAAGGAAAGTAAATTGAAGCTAAGGCCCTATCAGGCAGAAGTAGCCAAAGCAGTAATCGAGAGTATTCAAGCCAGTTTAGGCTTGACCTTCTCAGTGGAAATCGCCCGTCAGGGTGGCAAGAACGAGCTCTCGGCCCATCTGGAGCTACTGCTGCTAACAATGTTCATGAGTGCCGGCGGCAACGCTATTAAGTGCTCCCCAACATTTAAGCCTCAGACAATCATTTCGATGAGCAGGCTTAAGGAGAGGCTCGATGACTTTGGCTTCGGGGGCATCTGGTTCACCGAGGCAGGCTATATGGTCAGGCTTGGCAATGCCAGACAGATATTCCTTTCAGCCGAAAAAACAGCTTCAGTGGTAGGCCACACCGCTGATATCTTGCTCGAGATTGACGAATCTCAGGACGTGGCCAAAGACAAGTACATCAAGGAATTCAGGCCTATGGCTTCGGCTTCCAATACCACCACCGTGCATTACGGGACAACATGGGATGACAGTACTTTGCTCGAAGAAACTAAACAGACCAACCTGGAACTGGAAAGGAAGGACGGCATCAAGCGCCACTTCAGATTTGACTGGCGGGAGGTCAGCGAGCATAATCCTCATTATAAGGCCTTTGTTGAGGCCGAGCGGGATAGGTTGGGTGAGGCCCATCCGCTGTTTAGGACTCAATACCTGCTGTTGCCCATCCGTGGTGGTGGTGGTTTCCTGACCAGGCAGCAGATTGCTCAGGTGATAGGCAATCACCCCAGGCTCCACTGCCCACAAGGTCGCAAGGTCTTCGTCGCCGGCATCGACTTCGCGGGCGAGGAAGAGCAGTTGGAGGGCGAGATGCTAACTCGGCCCGGGAGAGATGCTACCGTCATCACCGTCGCGCAAGTCACAGTGCCAGACACCGACTGTACCAGCAGAGAACCTCTCATACATGTCGTGGAGCATTACGCCTGGGTGGGAAAGAAGCACGCCGAACTATATCCCCAGATGGTGGACATAGTCAAGAATGTCTGGCACTGCAGCCGAATTGTTGCCGACGCCACGGGCATGGGTGAGCCTGTCACCAGCTTCCTGCGCAAGGCTCTCGGTAGCAAAGTCATCGCCTTCAAATTTACTCAGAAGACCAAGTCGGAGGCAGGCTTTGACCTGCTGGCTGCTATCAACTCGGGCAGGCTGAAGCTGTATGAGCAGGACGGCTCTGATGATTACAAGGAACTTATGCTCCAGCTGGAGAAAGCCAAGAGCGTCTATCGTCCCAACCAGACGTTGAACTTCTTTGTTGACGCCAGCGATGGGCATGACGACTACCTGACGAGCCTAGCTCTGGTTGTTCAGGCTGCCGCCAAATATGCGCCACGAACGGCTAGAGGACAATTACCCGGTCTGTAGACTGCCATCGAGAGGACGAGTAGTAAGACAAAGGGAGGGATTTTACCCTCCCTTTCTGTCAGGCGCGGTCAAGAAGCAACTGGTGGGGTCAGATCAGGCTGGGCAACCCTCTGGCTGCATCCTCCATATCACGGAGCCGTCCGGTCGTTTCCTTTATCCGTTCCTTCTGGGTCTGGGCAAAAGCTGAAGCCCGGTCGTAGTAGTCCCTCACCTTCTGCACAAAAGCCAACTGAGAAAGTATTATGGTGACATCGATAGTGCCTCCACCTCTGGGGAAATCGCCGGCTCTGATGACGGCGTTC
This sequence comes from Dehalococcoidia bacterium, assembly GCA_030604795.1. Taxonomy (GTDB): domain Bacteria; phylum Chloroflexota; class Dehalococcoidia; order GIF9; family UBA5629; genus JAUVVE01. The sequence continues at coordinate 3,408 of JAUVVE010000059.1, forward strand.
TCTGCCAGCTCTCGAAGATAGTCACCGAGACCCTTGGCGATATCCATAGACATGTCTTTGGCCGGGGCCGACAGGAGGTAGAGGGCTCTACCGGCGTCCTCAGGGCTGCAGGTGACGGAAAGTTCGCTAACGGCGGCGTCCATGGCGTGCATGGCTCTCAGGCTTTCGTCGCTCTTTTCCTTGAAATTGACTTTGGCCATTTGCCATGGGAAGCGGAAGGCCCGCGGTATGCCCGCCCTGCCAACACCGATAGCTGTCCAGCCGTCGATGGACTGCATAATGTCGCCGGCATCCAGTGTCTTGGCACCAACGTGCTTGTACCTGGTTATTTCGCCCGCACACATCATGTCGTAAAAGGGGTCGGCGATTGCCTGGTTTATGCGCTGCAGGTTCATGGCCAGGCTGGCATCTTTTCTTACATAGCGCTGATTATCTGCCAGGAACACACCATCGGCTACGGAATGAATGGATTTCAGACAGGTCGCGGTGTTATAGACGCTTCGCAACTCGGCCATCTCTTCGTGTTCGAAGGGGAGAACGACCAGAGCATAGACTGGTTTGCCTATATAGCGCTCTTTGAGCATCTGAGCAATTATTGATATGGCACCGGAGCCAGTGCCGCCGGCGCCGCCTGCGATAAGCAGGAAGCCGTGGCTCTGGTAGAAAGCTGGTGCCGTCCTAATGGCGTCGATCACCTTATCACCGTCTTCCCTGGCCAATTCGGCGCCCATCTCGTTTACCTTACCGACACCATGCCCCCAGGTCTTACGCCCGCCGATAAGAATACGATGCATGTAGTCGGAGCCAATGTGAGACAAACCAGTGAGGTCGGTCTGGTCAGTGTTCACGGCGAAGGTTCCGGTAACCACGCTGATGCCCCAGTGTGATTGTGAGCGCTTGTTCAGTTGAACGAATTCATCAGCTATTCGAGCACCGCACTGACCCAGCCCGATGACTAATAGTCTCATGGTTTCCTCCTCGCTTTCCGTTTAGAAATTGGTCAGCTTGCTCAATGTTAAGCTATACTACCCTGTTTGTCAAGCCTAGTCTGTTCATTTCCAACTGCCTCCTCGGCTAATGAACACGACTCGCACGACAATGGCGATTATGGCGACGGCAGCTATAATAGTGACTATTAGTTGCCATAACTCCATGACACCGACCTTGAGGAACTGCCCGTTCGTCCAGTCGCTCTCGTTTTCAGCGCCGTCTATAGCTCTCACTCTCCAGTAATAGTCCGCTTTGGCTAGCGCCTCGTCGTCGGTGAGACTGTATTCGGAGTGCGTCAACTGTTCCTTACGAATCATAGCGCCGGAGAAATCAGCGCTCTGGCTTACCTCCAGGAGGTAGGTCACGCCGCTAGGGTCGTCAACATCAGACCAGTCGAACGCCACGGTGGTTCTGCCGACAAAACCAATCCTGCTGCCAGCCTCAGGGGTGATAAGACGGGGTGTTGGTGGTGGTTCTGACTCTACGCTGAAGCCAGTTGAGGCTACAGAAGCTACGGCGTCCGTGACAGTCACTGCATGGTCACCGGCTTGGGTCTTTGGGACTTCGAAGCTGGCGGTGAAGTTGCCTTTGGCATCCGTGGTTGCGCCGGTAGCTACCTGGATGCCGTCGAAGCCAATTGTTATCGCCTCGTTGCCACCGAAGCCGGTGCCGACAACGACTATTTCATCACCTACAGCTCCAGAGGCAGGCTTGATTTCCATTTTCGGCGAGACAACTATGGTAGAATCGAGCACATCGCCGGCCTTGGTGGTATCTCCCGAAGCACCAACAACGTGCTCACCCTTAGTGGTGGGGGGCACCTCTAGTTGAGCTGCCCACGAGCCTTTGGCATCGGCCGTGATGCCGCTGGCAATCAGAGTACCGTCAAAAGTGACTTGAATTCCAGCTTCGTTCCCTTCAAAGCCAACGCCGCTAATGGAGAGCCTGTCGCCGGTGTGAATGGTGCCGCCTAGGTGCCCCGAGGCTAGCTCGAGCTTTATCCCTGGAGATACCACAAAGGTGACTTCAGCCACATCGGCATCGGTGGTAACCGCTCCGTGGGCATCTACCTTGTGGATGCCTTTTGTGGATGTAGGGATGGAGAACACAGCCTGCCATGAGCCTCTGACGTCAGCGCTTATCCTGGTTTTGGTTGCCGGGCCGTCATAGGTAACCGTGATATTCGTTTCCGCGCTGTCGAAGCCGCTGCCAGCGATGGTCACCACAGTGCCTACCCATCCTGACGTTGGATCGATGCTGATTCGAGGAGCAACGGTGAATGTCTGGTCGTCCACCTCGTCGGCTGGGGTGGTACCTTCAGCATCAACAACGTGCTCGCCCCGGCTGCTAGCTGGAACCTCGAAGCTGCTCTGCCAGCTTCCCTTACTGCCGGCTGCAACCCCGGTCTTGACGGGGCTGCCGTCATAGCTTATTACAATACCTGACTCATTGCTATTGAAGCCCCTGCCCGTGACTTCCAGACTTGAGCCTACAGTGCCCTGTTCAGCACTTAGGCCGATAGATGGCAAGACAGTGAACTCACGATCAAAGGTGTCGTCGCCTGCCTTAAGCGTGACCTTGTGTTGGCC
>JAUVVE010000130.1 GCA_030604795.1 Dehalococcoidia bacterium
ACGTAGCCCACACCGCGCACCGTGTGAATCAGCTTGGGCCGGCCAGCACGCTCCAGCTTGGACCTCAAGTAGCGCACATAGACCTCTATCACGTTAGATTCGCCGCCGAAATCGTATCCCCAGACTCTTTCGTATATCAAGTCCCTCTTGAGGACCTGGCGTGGATGGCGCAGGAACAACTCCAGCAAGTTGAACTCTTGCGCAGTGAGGTCTATCATTTCATCTCCACGCCTGACTTCTCTAGTAGCGGTATTCATAGAAAGATCGCCGAACCGAAGAAGCTCTCCTTCCCTGGGTTGGCGGCGCCTGAGTAGTGCCCTGACTCTTGCCAGGAGTTCGTCGAAAGCAAAAGGCTTGACCAGGTAGTCATCAGCGCCGCTGTCAAGTCCGGTCACCCTATCAGCCACAGTGCCTTTGGCAGTGAGCATCAGGATAGGGACATCGCTTGCTTGGCGCAGTCGTTGGCTGACCTCCATACCATCTAGTCCGGGCATCATGATATCTAGTATGACAAGGTCAGGCTCTCTTTCACGGGCTTTGGCCAGAGCCTCGGCGCCATCACCTGCCGTGTCGACACCATAGCCCTCATATATCAAGCCTCGCTTGAGAAAGCTAACGATTTCGGGATCATCGTCTACAACCAGAATATGCATGTTGCGATCCTCACTGTGCACAGGACGACTTTTGCCGCTATCCTGTATAGGTTTACCAAATCATCTGCCTTGCGTAGGCCTGAGTGCCTGTTCCAAATCATCGGTCAAATCATCAATGTTTTCCAAGCCAACCGATAACCTGATCAGTTCATCCGTGATTCCCACTTTCTCTCTATAATCTTTCGGCATCGAGGCATGGCTCATAGTACCCGGATGCTCAGCGAGAGAAGCAACGCCGCCCAGCGATTCTGCCAATGAAAAGACCTTAAGCCTCCTTAGAAAGCTGTTAGCCGTCTCAATACCACCCTTCACTTCAAAAGACACCACACCGCCGAATCCTGTCATCTGCCTTCTGGCGATCTCATGCCCCGGATGCGAATCAAGCCCGGGATAGAACACCTGGCTCACTGAAGGGTGCCCCACCAGGTAATTGGCCACGGCGAAGGCATTTTCCTCATGTTGTTTCATTCTCACCGCCAGTGTCTCTATTCCACGAAGCACTAGCCAGCAATCAAAGGGAGAAGCACAAGTTCCCATAGCATTGAGCAGAAACTGGACTCTTTGGGTCAGTTCGTCCGTGGTGGTGACCACGGCACCACCGACGACATCGCAGTGCCCATTAAGATACTTGGTCGTGGAATGAACAACGAGGTCAACCCCGTACTCAATAGGTTTCAGGAAGTACGGGGTGGCGAAGGTATTATCTATGACCGTCATCAGATTGTGCTTCTTGGCGATGTCAACGGCCATCTCAATATCAACGATGTTGAGCAGAGGGTTAGAGGGGGTCTCCAGCCACAACATCCTGGTACTGGGCCTTATGGCTCGCTCAATCGTTTCCCTGTTGTCCATTCTGAGGAAGGTGAATTCCAGCCCGAAGTCACGCATCACATCCTGAAACAACCTGTAGGTGCCTCCGTAGACGTCGTCTCCAGAGATTACGTGGTCGCCTGCTTTCAAAAGGTGCATAATTGTCGCCTCAGCCGCCATCCCGGTGGCAAAGGCGAATCCCGCTTTCCCACCCTCGAGTTGGGCGATGGTATCTTCCAGAATCTTTCTCGTCGGGTTCGCTGTGCGCGAATAGTCATATCCCCTCGTCTTGCCGACGTCCTCGAAGACGAAGGTTGACGTCTGGTATATAGGAGCTGAGACCGCACCAAATGTCCTATCTGGCCTCTCTCCAGCATGGATGGCTAGTGTTTCAAATTTCATATTCCCTCCCCCTGGCTGAACTCCCTCGCAATTTTGATCCTCACATCACTCAATTCATCTTCAGGAACTGGCATCCCGCTGGAACTCTCCAGCCTCTTCAGGCGTTCTTCTAATCTGTCCTGCTCCCTTAGAACAACCCTTATGGCTTCTGCCACTGGGTCGGGTAACTTCCCGTGCTCCAAGCTCGTGAGCGGATTGTGGCCGTCCTGAACTACTCTCCCTGGAATTCCCACCACTGTGGTCCCTGGCGGCACCGACTTCACCACTACTGAGCCGGAGCCGATTCTAGCTCCTTCACCTACGGTGATGGCGCCCAGAGCCACCGCCCCGGTTCCAACTATCACATTATTGCCGATAGTGGGGTGACGCTTCTCCTTCTTCAGACTCGTTCCACCCAGGACCGCCCCCTGATACATCAGCACATCATCGCCAATCTCTGCCGTCTCTCCGATGACTACTCCTGCCCCATGGTCTATGAAGAGACGTCTCCCTATTTGGGCTCCGGGGTGGATCTCGATACCGGTGAGGAAGCGGCTGACATGAGAGAGAAAGCGAGCCGGAAATCGGAGCCTGTGCCGCCATAGAAAACGAGCCCAGCGATGAAACCACAAGGCATGCAGCCCCGGATAGCAGAAGATTACCTCCAGTACGCTCCGCGCCGCTGGGTCCTTGACAAATACTGTTTGAATGTCCTCCCTAAACGTCTTAAACACGATAACCGTCACTTTGGCTCTTATATACTTTGTCCGGTTTGATAAAGCTCTTGAAAAAGCCAGGTGGAAAGGTAGCGCTCACCGGTGTCGGGCAGAACCACCACTATGAGCTTGCCCTCACTTGTCGGCCTTTTGGCTACCTCCACTGCTACCCAGGCCGCCGCACCCGATGATATGCCTGCCAGTATCCCTTCTTCCTTGGCCAGTCTTCTGGCCATTGTTCCAGCATCTTCATTGGTAACCTTAACAATTTCATCAGCTAAATCTAGTCTCAAGACGTCGGGGACAAAGCCAGCCCCGATGCCCTGAATCTTGTGGCTTCCTGGTTTTCCCCCGGAAAGAACCGGAGAAGCAGCCGGCTCGACAGCAATTGCCTTGAACCCAGGCTTCCTGGGCTTGATTACTTCAGCTACCCCGGTAATCGTTCCGCCGGTTCCCACCCCGGAGACCAGTATATCCACTTTTCCTTCGGTATCCCTCCAGATCTCCTCGGCTGTGGTCAGCCGGTGTATCTCTGGATTCGCCGGGTTCTTGAACTGCTGAGGCATAAGGTAGTTGGGGTTTTCCGACACTAGCTGTTCTGCCTTTCTCACCGCCCCTGGCATCCCCTCAGCCCCAGGGGTCAGCACCAGTTCCGCACCGAAGACAGCAAGCAGTTGCCTCCGCTCCACGGACATAGTGTCGGGCATGGTAAGAATGAGCCTGTATCCCCTGGCAGCGCAGACAAAACCTAGGGCAATGCCAGTGTTGCCGCTCGTAGGCTCGATAATGACCGTATCTTTCTTGATGAGCCCCCTCTCCTCGGCATCCACAATCATTGACACCCCTATCCTGTCCTTGACGCTGCCCAAAGGATTAAAGAATTCAAGCTTCGCCACCACCTCTGCCTTTGCCCCCC
>JAUVVE010000125.1 GCA_030604795.1 Dehalococcoidia bacterium
CTATTACTACGAGGAATTTCTACGGCAATTTCCATCCGCCTATGAGAAGCAGACGGTTCGGTGGGACCCCTTTAAGTAGTATAAATGTACGTTTCTTTAGGCGCCAGGCGAGCGAACTCGTGCTGAATCCGTGAAGACGAAGTTCTCTTCCTGTGGCTGGGGGCTTCAGTTTGTTGAGAGTCCGCGGGCGTGCGTGTGAGGAGAAATGGGCAAGGTTACGCAGAAGCGGCTTCTGACTATTGCATGAAGTGGACCATCTTGGGCTCTGGGGGGTGTATGGTCATCCCCAAACCGCTTTGCCGATGCCGGGTGTGCCAGGAAGCCAGGAAGAAGGGCGTTCCCTATGCTAGAGCCGGCCCCTCTGTTTTTCTTCATGATATCAACCTGCTAATTGACACGCCGGCGGAGATCGTGACTCTGTTGAACCGTTCGACCATCCGCCGGGTTGATTACCTGACGTTCACTCACCTGGACCCTGATCATGTGGAAGGGTTCCGCGTTGTAGAGCAGATTGCGCTGGATTTTCGTTCCTGGCGTGCCTATCCGGAAAAGCAGGTTTGCTTACTGCTTCCTGAACAGCTCAATGCTGCGATAAGGGACATCCGATCTCAATACGGCCCCGTGGTGGATTTCTACCAGGAAAGCGGTTTCATCCGGCTGATGGCTTTTCAGGAAAAAGTGCAGGTCGCAAACGTTGACATCACGGCCATCCCTGTTGACCGGGGTTCCAAGTTAGCCTTCATCTACGTCTTTGAAAAGTCAGGGCGCAAGGTGGTCTATGCAACATGCGATATTAAGCCCTTCCCGGAGCATCGGGACGAGGTTCAGCAGCCTGACCTTTTGGTTATCCAGCCGGGGATATTTGAGGAGGGGCTGAGACACGGTTTCAGATACCCGGCGGAGCATGTCTCCAGAACAACCCTATATACCTTTGAGCAAACCATGGATTTGGCCGCACGCATCCAGGCCAAGAGGGTTCTCTTCGTTCATCTGGAGGAATACTGGAACCGGAGCTATGACGATTACCTCGCCTTGGAGTCGAAATACCCAGGGGTCGGCTTCGCCTACGATGGCATGCCGCTAACGGTGTGAAACACATTCCGCGCTGGGGGAGAGCCGTCAGGTGATGGCACAGGCGCAATGAGCGCTACCGCGCCTTGCACTTGCCCGTCCACTGGACTCTGATAAGCACTTATGGTGCGAGAACACAAAGGCCTTGGATTGGAAGTGACAATTGCTGGCTGCTTAGGAACGTTGACAGCTAGGTGCTCTGGGCGTATCATCAATGCTAGTCGGAATGGGATGCTAATTGTCGCGCCCGGAGCCGAAAGCGGTAATCACACGTGAACTAGACCTAGTTTACTACATCAGGGGGAACAGTATGCGGCAACTACGAATTGGCATGGCTCAGATCAACTCTACGGTAGGTGACTTTGAAGGTAACACCCGCAAGATTCTGGAAGCTATTGGTGAAGCCAGGTCGTTGAGTGTGGACCTTCTCACCTTCCCTGAGCTTGCTATCTGCGGCTACCCACCAGAGGATCTCCTGTTCAAACCGCATTTCCTTCAGCAAAACCTGCGATGCCTGGATAAGGTGATAGAGAATTCGTCCGGGCTTACCGCCGTAGTTGGCTTCGTCGACCGCAAAGATGACAACTACAATGCTGCTGCCGTAATCCATGACGGCAAGCTTGCTGGTGTCTATCACAAGGTATACTTGCCCAACTACGGTGTCTCTGATGAGGACCGGTACTTCAGAGCGGGCAGGGAATGTCAGGTCTACATCATCGGTGGCGTTGGTGTCGGAATCACCATTTGTGAAGATATCTGGTACGAGGCTGGGCCGGTTGCGGCAGAGGCCTACGCGGGTGCCGAAGTCATAGTTAACATAAGTGCTTCGCCTTACCACGTCGGCAGGCCATATCATCGTGGTAGAAGGTATCTGAGAGAGAGCATGGTCGAGAGCCGTGCCGCGGATAATGTGGTCATCGTTGCTTACAATAATCTGGTGGGTGGACAGGACCAGTTGGTCTTCGATGGCAACAGCCTGGTGCTAGATGAGAAGGGCCTGCTACTGGCCAGAGGCAAGCAATTTGAAGAAGACTTGATAGTGCTTGATCTTGACATCGAGGCTGTCTTTCAGGCGCGCCTCCAGGATCCCAGGTGGAGGAAGGCGACTCTCCTGACGGAAGCACAGCAGTGGCGCCCAACCAGAATTGTGGTGTCCGAGGCGCTGTCGGATGCCGCGAAACCGACGCTTAAGCCAAGGAAATTCCAACGACACAGCCTTGAGGAAGAGATATACGGGGCCCTCATGTTGGGAACGCGTGACTACGTCCGCAAGAATGGCTTCGAGAAAGTGGTGATAGGACTTTCTGGCGGAATCGATTCCAGCTTGGTGGCGGCGATTGCAAGCGACGCGCTTGGGCCGTCAAGTGTAGTCGGAGTCACGATGCCTTCCAGGTACAGTTCTCCTGCCAGTGCGTCAGATGCTGAGCTTGTGGCACAGAATCTGGGCATCAGACTGATGACTATCCCTATTGACAAGATCTTCCAAGTCTATCTGGAGGAGTTAGCCTCGCCCTTTGAAGGTACTGAGCCAAACGTGGCCGAGGAGAACATTCAAGCTCGTATCAGGGGCGCTATCCTCATGGCGTTGTCGAACAAGTTCGGTTGGCTCGCTCTCACCACGGGCAACAAGAGTGAGTTGGCCATCGGCTTCAACACGTCGCACGGGGATTTGGCGGGCGGGTTTGCCGTAATAAAGGATGTGTACAAGACTATGGTCTACAGGCTGGCCAAGTATCGGAATTCACTAGGTGGCCACGAACTAATCCCATCTGCTGTTATGGGCAAGCCTCCATCAGCTGAATTAAGGCCTGATCAACGCGATAGTGATACCCTTCCCCCGTACGGCCTGCTCGACCGTGTCTTGGTGGCTTACGTTGAGGAAGATAAGAGTGTAGACCAGATCGTTGCCATGGGGATCGATGAGAAGGTAGTGAGGCATGCTGCCCAGTTGGTGGACGCCAGCGAGTTCAAGCGCCGCCAGGCGCCACCAGGGGTCAAGATAACTCCGCGGGCTTTCGGTCGGGACAGGCGGCTGCCGATTACAAACAAGTTCAGGGAATAACGAGGCAGTCGAAGGGCGCGCCTGAGCCAAACGCCAGGCACTGGCAGCTCCAAAGGGACTTCCCTTAAGCCCCTTTCAAAGGGACTCAGATCTCTTTGCGCCGCTTTGAGATGGTGCGCCGAGGCGTCGTATCCTCAGAGGATTGAACGTATTCACGATTCTTCTGTCCAGCTTGAAGAACGTTTTCATAATCGTCCGAGATGGGAGGGAGCAATGGCGATGGCTGAGAAAGTGAAGATTGCCGGCCTGCAAATGGAACCCAGAATCCTCCAGAAGGAGAGCAATTTGGGAAGATGCCTGGAACTGATTCGACTCGCTGCCGGGGAAGGGGCTAGGCTCATCGTTCTCCCCGAATGTGCCCTGACGGGATATTGCTTTTCCAGCCTGGAGGAGGCCCTTCCCGTAGCCGAACCGATCCCGGGGCCCAGCACGGAGAGGATTGCGGCGCTCTGTCGGGAGCTGGGTGTATATGTTGTCCTTGGTCTTCTCGAAAAAGACGGAGACAAGTGCTACAACGC
>JAUVVE010000124.1 GCA_030604795.1 Dehalococcoidia bacterium
CTGCAACACTACTCGCTTTTTCGCATCTGGTTTTACGCTATCGGCTATCTTTTCAAAAACTGTATCTTTTATTACCATATGCTTCCCCTCTATTCTACTATGGCAATAGTATATCATAGGTGGGATGGTTTGTCAAGTGGGATATTCCCACTCTTGCACTACCTAACCTTATGTCCAAACTGACCCACTACCCAACCGACAGTACGACCGGCTTTAGACCAGGGGAATGGTTGTGCCTGTGGCCTTGGCTATCAGCTTCCCCGCTTGATTGGTCACCGTCATCTCAGAGATGCAGACGCGCCTGCCGCTTCTCACCACGCGGCATTCCGCCGTGAGTTCATCGTTGGCGTTGGCGCTGGCAACGAAATGGATGTTGAACTGCGAAGCCACATTGGGAGTGATTACCGAATTGGTGGCATAGGCAAATGCCTGGTCAGCCAACGACATGATAATGCCACCAAAGACCATCCCATTGAAGTTGCCATATTCAGGCTTCAACTTCATCACAACCTTGGCATAGCCCTCAGATAGCTCCAGCAACCTCATATTAAGGAAAGAAGCGATAGGCTCTGCTTCAGCTTTTGCTCGCAGTTCGGCCACGGTTTCCGAAGCGCTACCCTCTTGCCCCGACATCTTGCCAGTGCTCCTCCATATCAGATTCCCTTACTTATCACAACAGGTCCTAACACAGGTTGAACTTCCGAGCAGCTTTCTTAAAGCCGGCCAAGGAACCTTCCAACGTGGCGTCCTTAACACAGTATGAGACCCGGAAGTAGCCCGGAGACCCGAAGCCGCGGCCAGGCACAGTCAACACATTCCACTGCCGTAACTCTTCCACGAAAGCAACTTCATTCTCCAGAGGAGATTTCGGGAACATATAGAAAGCTCCCTGAGGCTTTACCACCGAGTAGCCCATTTCAACAAGATGGCTGTAGAGGAAATCCCGCTTCTTTTGATAATCATCCACCGAGACGGTCACATTCTGCAGGTTGCGTACCACGTGCTGCATTAGAGCCGGCGCGTTCACAAACCCGAGGATCCGATTGCAAAAGATGAAGCCGTCCATCAGCTCCTCCCGCTGACTGCACTCAGGATGTACGGCAATGTAGCCAATGCGCTCGCCCGGCAGTGCCAGATCCTTGGAGTGAGAGGTGGCAACAATAGTATGACGGTGGTGATGAAAGACCGGAGGGTATTTCAAGCCATCGTATATGATTTTGCGATATGCCTCGTCGCTGATGAGGAAAACCTGGGTTCCATACTGGGACTCCTTCTTCTGGAGCAAAGCGCCTAGCTGACGTATTAGGTCCGCACTATAGACAACGCCCGTCGGGTTATTCGGCGAATTGATGATTACCCCCTTGGTCTTAGCCGTAACAGCGGCTTCGAGAGCATCGAGTCTCGGCATGAACCTGTCGTCCGTAGGCACAACCCTGGTGACGCCGCCATGGTTGTCTATGTAGTTGTCGAATTCCAGAAAGTAAGGGGCAAATACAATGACCTCTTCTCCCGGATTGAGTATCGTCTTCAGCACCACATTCAGCGCCCCGGCAGCACCGCAGGTCATGACGATATCGTTCCAAGTGAACTTGATGCCAGTCTCCAGCGAGAGCTGTGCTGCCACAGCAGCCCTCGTCTCGGAATAACCGGCGTTGGGCATGTACCTATGCATACCCGGTGCAGCGTTTTCCACCAGCCCTTTCAGCTCTTCACCAAACTGCGGCGGAGGTTCCATCACAGGGTTGCCCAGAGAAAGGTCAAAGACGTTCTCCTCACCAAAGCGTTGCTTGAGAACAGCCCCTTCCTCGAACATCCTCCTGATCCACGACCCCTCCACCATACGTGCCCGGACGTTATCCGAGACTGACATTCGAGGGCTCCTTCCTACCCTGGTCGAAGGCAGTGATATTGATCTGCCGGATTCTTGACGGCATGCGCTGAGCAATACAATCCTTCCACACCTCAACGTCGAAAGGCAAATGGGCCGATACACATCCCAGCATAAACATGTTAAGCGTCCTGATGTCGCCCAACGCCTTGGCCCTGCTGGTCCCGTCGGTAAAGTAAACACGGTCCGTCCGCCGTTTCAGGATATCCTCTATCTCTTCATCACTCGGGTACCTATCAGTGCCCAGACTGACGGAGAGGGGAGGCATGGCATGGTTATTGACAATGGCTAGCCCCCCAGCCCGCAGGAAGTAGCCCCACCTGGCCGTCTCCAGCTTCTCGAAACCCACCAGTATGTCAACCTCGCCTTCCTTAATCAAGGGGGACGACACCTGGCTGGCGATTCGCACATGGCTCAGAACACTGCCACCGCGCTGTGCCATGCCAAGCGTGTCTGTCTTCTTGACATCATATCCAGCGCTGAGAGCTCCCTCGCCCACAATGTCGCTCGCCAGAATAATACCCTGACCGCCCACGCCGACCATAAGCAAGTCTTGCGTGTTCATTTTGACTCGTTGCCTGCATCTGAGAGCGGAGCTATCGCCTTCTTAGGACAAAGCTGTTCACAGATAGTGCAGGCATCGCCCGCACACAGAGTACCGTCGATGTGGACCTGCTCGTTGAGTCTTTGTATGGCCGGGCACCCGACCCTCAGACAGATGCCGCAATCATCGCATCTGTCCACATCAACCGTCCTCGGCCCTGACCGCGTCCGCAGGCGCACCGCACAAGTGCCACGGACTACGATAACAGAAAGCTCAGGGCTATCCAGAGAGCCCCTTACAGCAGCCCTCAAAGCCTTCATATCAAAGGCATCTACCACCTTCACATCCCTGACCCCGATGCTTCGTACCAGTTGCTCAAGCTTTACCGCTTTGGTCTTCTTGCCCTGCGCCGAGACGCCCGTCCCAGGGTGGTCCTGATGTCCAGTCATGGCAGTAGTCCCGTTATCCAGAATCACAATCGTAATCTGGCCCTTGTTGTAGACACCGTTCACCACGCCGACAATACCGGAGTGAAGAAACGTCGAATCGCCGATGACCGCTACCACCTTGGTCCCAACACCAGCCTTCTCCATTCCCAGGGCTTGACCAATGCTGGCTCCCATGCAGGCAGTGGTGTCCATGGCACTGAGCGGAGGGTACGTAGCCAGAGTGTAGCAGCCGATGTCTCCAGTGATAATCAGCTTCGATTCGCCCTGTCCCTTGCCGCTCGAGTCCAGCAATTTCGAGCGCTGTCCAATGGTATTGAGCACAAAGAACAGTCCCGAATGCGGGCAGCCCGGACACAATAGTGGAGGACGCCGCGGTAGCCCCTGGGGAAGGTCTATTCCTTGGCTCTGCGAGGGTATGTCCAGCAACCCGGCACGGCGCCCCGCTTCCTCGACAATGCGTGTATTCAACTCGCCCACTCTGGGGACAAACTCCTTCCCGCCAACTTCTATCCCCATAGCCTGAATACTCTCCTGAAGAAAGGGGTCGAGTTCCTCAACCACCACAAGTCTGTCTACCTTATCAGCGAAGTCACGAAGCAAATTCCGCGGGAGGGGATAGGTCATACCAAGCTTGAGAAAGGAAGCCTTGGGGAAGACCTCCCTGGCATACTGATAGGCGACCCCGCTGGACACCACACCCAGACGACGTTCGCCCCACAGTACCCGATTATGAGGAAAGTTCTCGGCATAGGCTGCTAGCCTGACGAGACGCTCCTCTA
>JAUVVE010000061.1 GCA_030604795.1 Dehalococcoidia bacterium
GTATTGCTCTTCGCCTACTGTTACACCACCGGCGGCATTGACTGTATCCCGTCCGATTTCGGCACCGTACCAGTGGTGTTCGCCCTGGATATACTCCATCGGCCCGATGACGCCGATCTTGATCGTCTTGGCTTCTTCAGGGGCGGCGCAGGCGGGAAGAACCAAGGCAACCAGTAATATACTAGCCAACAATGAGAAAAGAATCTTCTTCACTACGTGATTAACCTCCTGTGTAAGTTTTGTCTACATCGATTAGTTGGTTTGGGAGCAATCGTCATGCATCGACTGTCTCCCGGCTGTGAAATTTTGCTTTCCTAAGTTCTACCACCCCCTTCTCTTTATTCATTCTGTAAGCCTATTGGTTTCCACTCACCGCCGGTCACAAGCAGTCTACGGGGGATGACCGCAAGCGATGAGACAGCATCAAACAATAAGGGTGACAAACGAGTGCCCCCACACCCGTTAGCACATTATACTACATCCGTCAAGCCCCTCCGGGCTACTGAACTAGTTCAGGCTACCAGAGTATACCATACATTGATGGGTTTTGAGAATAGCCCACAGAAGGAAACACCAGCCTTGTACTGGCGAGGCTGAAGCCTCGCACTACATTGGTTGGCCTGAAGAAAAGCGTGAGTTGATGAGCCGTTATCGCAGAGTATCAACAGGGGGCTATCTGCGGAGACCGGCTTATGGAGCTACAGAGGCCGAACTTGACGGCCATCATTGATGGCCATCAGGGATTGACACCGACCAACAGTTGACAGTTACCCAGCACATACAAAACTTGACAAACCGGACGGACTGTGCTATATTTCATGATGTCCCAAGTGATTGAGCTAGGACCGGGGAGGTAGGGCTCAGCGCAAGGTAGGCGATGGCCGAAAAGCGCGAGGCAGGAGCAACCGGGAGGGGCGAGGTTACTTGGGGCTTTTCTTATTTACCGCGTCCTTCTTGAACCAATTCCGGATTGAGTGCACCGATAAAGGGCAGGTTTCTATATTCCCCGTGGTAGTCCAGTCCGTAGCCGACCACGAACTCGTCCGGGATTTCGAAACCTATGTAATCAAGCGACACGTCGACAAGGCGACGGACTCGCTTATCTAGCAGGGTACAGACATGCAGGCTGGCCGGCTTGTGTGACCGAAGATGGTCGAGGACGTAGTTTAGCGTCATGCCGGTGTCAACGATATCTTCGACCATCAGTACATCCAGTCCGGCTATGGTGGTATCGAGGTCCTTGGTTATCTTGACTGCTGGCTCGGCGTTACTACCATAGTAGGAGATTGCCATGAAGTCTAGGGTAAGCGGTAGGGAAATGTGTTGCATCAGGTCAGCCATAAAGCAGATGACGCCTTTGAGGATACCAACCAGAACCAGCTGGTGGCCGACATAGTCGTGGGAGATGCGTTCGGCCAAAGCTTTGGTCTGCCGCTCAATCTGAGTGTGGCTAAACAGAACCCGGTCTATTCCCTGCACCTTCGTCTCGCCCAAAGGTCCGTAGCCGTATTTTGCCAGTAGTCTCAAGTAGTCGTTCTTGTTGAGCAGCTTGATGTTGATCTCAGGGTGGAGTTGTTTGAGACGGCGCAATTTGCGGTTTTTTTCTGTAATCAAGCTTTGCTTGATGGTGGTCAACTCGATGTAGAGGTCTAGCTCTGGCAGGTAAAAATCCGGAGTGAACATTTCTGCGACTTTGCTGTTCTGCCAGGCCAGTGGGAAGGAGCGGGGTTCATAAAGCCACTCGATACGATAGAAATCAAGTAATCTGGCGAATTCTTCCTCGCTGGGATGACCGAAGCTGGATGGCCTCAGCGATGAGGCGGGTAACTCAGGCGCCTCGGTCAGGTTTCGCTGTTTGGTTATCTTCTTTCTGTGCTCAGCTTCCAGCAGTTGGTAGAGTTCGGTTTTCTCCAGAGTAATGGCGAGCATATTGGCCACCGCGGCCAGGAAGTCCTTGTCACCCTGCGAGAAGTGTCTCGGCTCCTGCGTATAGATTCGAACTTCTCCGACCACTTCTGTCTTCTGTAGTAGCGGAGCCCCCAGTATGGAGCTTATTCTCTCCATCTCGGCCGCTTCGGGGTACTGCGCTCGCTTGTCTTGTGAAACATCGAAGATAGCCACCACTTTTCCTTCCAGGATATCGGGAAGGCTCCTATGGGCATTCAGTGCTCCCTTGCGGAGGTACAAGTCGCTCAGGCCATGGGCGGCAACGATGTCGAGATACTCCTTCTGGGCATTGAGGAGCATTATGGAGCATCCGGCGGCTTTCAGTGCCTTGGCCGTGCTCTTGGCGATAGAAGTGAGGACTCTTTTGAAAGGTAAGGATGAATTAGCGGTCTTAGCTATCTGTTTGAAGGCTTGAGAGTAGCTATTGTCGGGGTTGTCCATGCCTCCTCCTCCCCGTGTGTAATCTTGTCACCTATCCGCACTTGGTATAGCCGCAACTAGGGCAAATATGGCAGCCCTCTTGATAGATGAGGATATTGCCGCATTCAGGACACTGCCCCGCCCAGTTCTTGGCTACTCCAAGGTCGTTGGGAGTAGTGTTGTCGGCATCTCTGATGTATTTCTCCAACACGCTGCCGATAGCGTCACCGCAGGAAAGGACAGCGCGACCTTGCTCCCAGGCGACAGAGGGGCAGCGAATGGCACGCAGCTGTTTTGCCACAGAGGCCATATCAATGCCTGACCTCAGGGCGAGAGAGATGAGCCGGCTTGTGGCTTCCAATTGTGCCGAAGCACAACCACCGGCTTTCCCCAAGCTGGAGAAGACTTCGCAGATCCCGTCATCGTCAAAGTTCACCGTGACATAGAGGTACCCGCAGCCGGTGGTTACTCGCTCGGTGACTCCTTTGGTGACTTTGGGTCGTGCTCTTGGGCTGAGTTTGGTTTCGGGCACTTCTTCGGCGTGGCTAATGGTCAGAACTTGGCTGTCACGGCTTCGGTCTCGGTAGATAGTTATCCCTTTTAGGCCTGACTTGTAGGCAAGCATATATACTTCAGCCACATCTTCTGGCGTGGCTTCGTAAGGGAGATTGACTGTCTTGGAAACAGCACTGTCAGTGAACTTCTGGAAAGCGGCTTGCATTCTCACGTGCCACTCCGGAGTTATGTCATGAGCGGTGACAAAGACATCCTTTACCCAGTCAGGGATGTTGTCGATGTCGCGGAGCGTTTTCCCTTCGGCTAGCTGTTCCATGAGTTCTGGGGAATAGAAACCTTGTTCTTTGGCCACTTTCTCGAAGTAGGGATTGACTTCTATCATCTGTCTACCATCCAGGATGTGCCGAGTATAGACAACAGCAAAAAGAGGCTCAATGCCACTGGAGCAGCCGGCGATAATGCTTAATGTGCCAGTAGGAGCGATGGTACTTCGTGAAGCATTGCGTGGCCTCAGTCCGTCATCTGTATCATAAATGCTTCCCTTGAAGGCCGGGAACAAGCCTCGCTGCTCTCCCAGCCTTACCGATTCCAACGTGGCCTCCTCCGATATGAAGCGCATAACGTTTTCAGCCACTTCCAGTGCCTTTTGAGAGTCATAGGGAATGCCGAGCGTGATTAGCATGTCGGCAAAGCCCATAAGGCCAAGCCCGATCTTTCTGGTGGCCTTTGTCATCTCGTCTATCTGAGGCAATGGGAATTTGTTGACATCGATGACATCGTCGAGGAAGCGCACACCTAGCCTCGTGGTGTGACCTAACTTGGCATAGTCAATTTCGGGTTGGTCGGCTTCATACTTGACCATTTTGGACAGGTTAATGGAGGCCAGATTGCATGACTCAAATGGAAGTAGAGGTTGCTCGCCACAGGGATTTGTGCTCTCAATTGTACCTAGGTTGGGCGTAGGATTACCCTTGTTTACCTGATCGATGAAGACGATACCTGGGTCACCGGTACGCCAGGCCATGTCTGTGATTCTCTGGAAGACCTCCCCGGCACCGAGTCTGCCAACCACCTCTTTAGTTCGTGGATTTAGCAAATCGTAGTCTGTGTTCTTCTTCACAGCATCCATAAACCGTGTGGTTACGGCGACTGACAGGTTGAAGTTGGTTAACGCCTTCGGATCGTCCTTGGCTGCGATGAATTCCAGGATGTCAGGATGGTCGACATTGAGGATGGCCATATTGGCACCTCGCCGCATGCCGCCTTGTTTGATGACATCGGTGGCAATGTCAAAAGCTCGCATGAAAGATACTGGACCGCTGGCGACGCCACCTGTGGAGCCGACTCTGTCCTTTTGAGGTCTGAGACGGGAAAAGGAGAAGCCAGTACCTCCGCCGCTCTTGTGGATTAGGGCTGTGTATTTCACCGCATCAAAAATAGACTCCATTGAGTCATCGATGGGGATAACAAAGCAAGCTGATAATTGTCCTAGCTCTCGCCCGGCATTCATTAAGGTTGGTGAATTGGGTAGGAATTCCGCAGATGTCATAAGCTGATAGAACTCTTCCTCCCAGTAACCGATGTCTGCCTTTGAGTCGTAGATAAGTTCGGCTGAGGCGATATGTTTGGCTACACGCCGGAACATCTCCTCTGGTGTCTCGATGACCTTTCCCTGGCTGTCCTTCCTTAGATATCTTCTTTCCAAGACTGTAAGTGCATTTTCTCGGAGCTCTACACTGGATGTAGTCTCGGGCTTTACCTTGGCTACAGACGGTTGAACCGTCTTGGTCTCCATATGCAGAACCTCCTTAACCGCGGCTTCGATCTGGGAAGCGGATGGTGTTCGCTGGCCCCGTGGCGGCACAAGGTGCTCCATTCCGGGCAGGGTGGGTTTTGGTTCTAGCCTTCGAATCGCTGGTCGGTAAGTTCTTCCAGCAGTTCCCTATTAGTTATACCCATGGACTCAGCCGCCGCAAAGATAGCTTTGGCCATACGGTTATGGTTGGTAGACGAGCCTTGGACTTTGCCTTGCCGGGTAGCCACCTATTTCTGCCTCCGCTGGCGTTGACCCAGGTGGACGAGCTCTTCTTGGGATAGGAGAGGTAGCTGGCCGGGTGGTGGTGCTCCGGCATTGGTGTCCACCAAAGTGTCTACTGCCTGTTTTAGCGCAGCGATATCGGTAAACTCGCGGTAGACACTGGCAAAGCGGATATAGGCTATATGGTCTAGCTCACCCAGCCTTTCCATTACCATGTCTCCAATGGTGGCACTGGGTACTTCGGCTTTGCCGAGACGATAAAGCTCAGTCTCGATATTATCTACGACCTTATCGATGGTGCCGGTTGGTAGCGGGCGCTTTTCACAGGCTTTGCGAATGCCGGCCAGCAGTTTATCTCGGTTGAACTCCTCACGCCTGCCGTCCTTTTTTATTATGAAGAGGTTTTTGGACTGGAGGCGTTCGTAGGTAGTGAAACGAGACGCGCAACCAACGCACTCACGGCGCCGCCTAATCCCGTCGCCCACGCTTCGGGAATCAATCACCTTTGACGCGGCATCACCGCAATAGGGGCACTTCATCAATGAATCCCCCCGCCCCCCAACAAAATGTGGTGCTCAAGCATTCTATCCCAATATATAGACGAAGTCAAGCTTGTGTTGTGCGGTTGTCCAGGACGCTGGCGACATTTTTTTGAGTTTGTAGGGACAGGCTGTTCGGGCTTGAGCCGTCAAGCCCGTGCATCTGTCGTTTCGTCATTGGGAAGCACGCGGTGTTGAAGCAGTCTCGGGGAGGCGGCCAACTACAGGGTTTTCCAACCCCGACTTGGCGCGTCTCACCGGGCACCTGTGGACGGTTGCCGCCTCTCTCTGGCTCTCACCCACTGGTGCAGGGAGGGCTGTAAGGAAGCCCCATCCTTGCGTTTGCTCTCTGGTCATTGCCAACGACGCGGTGCTGAAGCAATCTCGGGGAGAGGGCAACTATGAGACTGCAACGCGGAGTCTATCCTGA
>JAUVVE010000107.1 GCA_030604795.1 Dehalococcoidia bacterium
ATTGAAAGCTATTTGGTGAGGATAAACGTGAGGAACCACGTTTTGCCCCTCCAAAACCAACTTGGCTTGAGTGGTCAATTCTTCCATGGCTGCTGCGCCGGTGCCCGACACCGCTTGATAGGTAGAGACGATAATCCGTTTGATCGGGTTAACCTTATGCAGCGGATAAAGGGCCACCACCATCTGAATGGTAGAACAATTCGGATTAGCGATGATTCCTTCGTGCCACCTTATGTCCGCGGGATTTACCTCAGGCACAACTAAGGGAACCTTGGGCTCCAGTCTAAAAGCAGCGCTGTTATCGATGACCAGGGCTCCAGACTTGGCAGCGATAGGTGAGAAATAGCGGCTGACCTCGGCACCTGCTGAGAAAAGGGCGATATCAACGTGCTGAAAAGACTCGGGGGCAGTTTCCTTGACCGCAATCTCCTGGTGCCCGACATAAAGCCTCTTGCCGGCCGAACGGTCAGAAGCATACAGGTGAACCGACGCCATAGGGAAGCCTCGCTCTTCCAGTATCTTGATGAACTCCTGCCCTACCAGCCCGGTAGCACCGACAATGGCCACATTAAACGCCTTCACCGCTCCCCTCCAGGTTCAACAAAGCATCCAACCCATAGACCAATCCTTGACGCTTTACCACTTCCTTGACAGCTACAATAACACCTGGCATATAACACTCCCGGCTTGTGGTATCGTGGCGGAGGCTTAATGTCTGTCCCAGGGCACCGAAGATAACCTCTTGGCTCGCCACAAGACCAGGTAATCTTACGCTATGGACAGCCACACCGTCAATCAGTCCGCCTCGACTACCGCTGAGCTTTTCCATCCTGGTCCGCGGATAGACAAAAGGCTTGCCTCGCGACTGCACCATAGCTCTGGCAGTAGCCAGAGCAGTTCCCGATGGGGCATCAGCCTTTTCATCATCATGCAGTTCGATAATCTCAGCGTTGTCAAAGAACCTAGCCGCAGTCCTGGCCAGATGGAGCAGAACCGCAGCCCCCAAAGCGAAGTTGGGAGCTACTACCGCGCCCACCTTGTTAGATTGAGACAGCCGGTCGATTTCACTGAGATCGTCATCTGAAAGCCCCGAAGTTCCTATGACCAGGTTGACGCCTTGCTGAGCAGCAATGCGGGCCGCCACCATAGAGGCCTCAGCAATTGTGAAATCCACCAGTACTTGAGGATGGCGATTCTGGAGAACCGAGCTCAAATCAGAGGAAAGGGGCACCTGTCCGGAGGCATTGGGCAAGGTGAGCTGTTCCTGAGTAGCTTGAATATCCACCGCGCCAATCATCTCCAGGTTGGGGTCTCGGCATACGGCGTTGGTAACTTCCCTTCCCATCTTTCCCAAAGCTCCATGTACCACCACAGTTATCGGTCTCATTCCCCTTGTCCTCAACGCGTAATAAAGGCACGGACTTCCTTCTCGGATACCTATCTTTTGCCCGGGTAGCGCCGCCTGTTATCTCTGTCGCCACGCCGGTGGTCAATGGGGGGGACTCTCTGTTGCCCCCGGGGTTGATGGCTTGGCGCGGTGGAATCTGTGACCCCGGCCCCTGGAGCCTGAGCCGGGTCTCCAAAAACCGCTCGGCGTGACAGATTCACCCTGCCAAGGTGGTCGATCTCGGTGACTTTGACCATAATCTCATCGCCCACCTTAACGATGTCTTCAACCCTGGCTACACGGTAATCGGCCAACTCACTTATATGGACAAGCCCATCTTTGCCAGGCAGAATCTCCACAAAGGCGCCAAAGTTTGTTAGACGAGTGACCTTTCCGGTGTAAATACCACCAACTTCCACATCGCGAGTTAGACTCTCTATGGTCGCAATCGCTTTCTGAGCTGCCTCCTCGCTGGGTGAGCCAATAATCACCGTCCCGTCGTTTTGCACATCTATGCTCGCCTTGGTCTCATCAACTATAGACCGAATGGTTTTCCCTCCGGGGCCGATTACAGTGCCAATCTTGCTCGGGTCAATTGTGATCCTGTACATTCTGGGAGCATAGGGGCTAAGCTCAGCCCTACTGGAACCGATGGCCTGCTTCAGCTTGTCGAGTAGTTCCAAATGCGCCTGGCGAGCCTGCCTTATGGCCCCGGCCACAATCTCATAGCTTATGCCTTTGAGCTTGATGTCCAGCTGCAGTGCCGTAATCCCCTGACTGGTACCAGCCACTTTGAAGTCCATATCACCGTAGTGGTCTTCCATCCCCTCGATATCAGTGAGGATGACGTAGTTGTTATCGTCCCCGGTAACCAGCCCCATGGCTATTCCGACGACTGGAGCCTTAATAGGCACGCCAGCATCCATCAAAGACAGACTTGAGCTGCAGACACTAGCCATGGAAGTGCTACCATTGGAACTAAGGACTTCGGACACCAAGCGTATGGTATAGGAGAAGTCCTCTTCACTGGGTATTACTGCGCCAATAGCCCGTTCGGCCAGAGCGCCATGTCCGATCTCTCGGCGGCTTGTCGTCCCCAAGCGCTTGACCTCTCCGGTAGAAAAGGGCGGGAAGTTATAGTGGTGCATAAAGCGTTTGGTCTCTTCCAGCCCCAAGCCATCAATCAGTTGCACCAGACGTAAAGACGCGAGGGTAGTTATGGTCAACACCTGAGTTTCCCCTCTGGCGAACAGCCCTGAGCCATGTGTGCGGGGTAGAATACCAACCTCGCTGCTCACGGGGCGAATCTCATTGACTTGGCGACCGTCGAGGTGCAGCTTCCTGTCAAGTATGCTTTTCCTGGCCACCTTCCTCAGCTCGTCTTCAACGGCGGCAACGATCTCAGCCTCAGAGAAGGTCTCCTCAAGCTTCTCAGTAGCCTCCTGTTTGATTGATGTTACAGCACTTTCACGCTCCGCTCGCTTCGCCTGAACAACGGCTTGCGTCAACCTATCGCCGAAATCTGAAGAAATCGCAGCCAACAAGGCGGGATTGACCTCAACAGTCTGGCCCTCAATCTTGGGCCTGCCATGGGCTTGCTGTATTCGCTCCTGCAGCCCTATGATTTCCTGGTTTGCCTCATGTCCAAACCTGACTGCTTCCAGAACGTATTCCTCGGGAACCTCCATGGCTCCGGCCTCTATCATTACTATGGCCTCTTTGGTGCTGACGACGATAAGGTCAAGCGGACTCTCGCTCATCTGAGGCAAGGTCGGGTTCAATACCAGCTTATCATCGAGATAGCCGACCCGCACCGCGCCTACTGGCCCGGCAAACGGCAACTCAGAAAGGCTGAATGTAGTTGAAGCGCCGATAACCGCCAGAACATCAGGGTCATTCTCCTGATCGGTGGAAAGGACGGTAACGACGACCTGAATTTCATTTCGCAAACCCTTGGGCAAAAGTGGCCGCAAAGAACGGTCAGTTAGCCGAGCAGCTAGAGTTGCCTCCTCCCTGGGCCGTCCCTCTCGCCTGATAAAACTCCCCGGAATCTTGCCAACAGCATAGTGTCTCTCCTCATAGTCCACCGTCAGACGCAGGAAATCAGCTCCTTCCCGGGTCTCCTCACTCACACAAACGGTAACCAGAACCAGTGTATCACCGTAGCGAACAGTAACCGCGCTGCCAGCTTGTCTGGCTAATTTGCCCGTCTCAATGGTTAGTAATCTATCCCCAACTGTGACTTCGGCAGATTGCAGCATGGCAAATGAACCTTCCAACTCTACTTCCGCAAGCCTAATCTACCAATAAGACTACGATAACGCTGGACATCCCCCCTGCTGATGTAGGCTAGCAAGCGCCTTCGCCGTCCTATTAGTTTCAGGAGCCCACGACGCGAATGTTGGTCGTGAGGATGACCCTTCAAATGCTCAGCCAGTTGGCTTATCCTCGCGGTCAG
This sequence comes from Dehalococcoidia bacterium, assembly GCA_030604795.1. GTDB lineage: Bacteria > Chloroflexota > Dehalococcoidia > GIF9 > UBA5629 > JAUVVE01. Next base: position 3,846 of record JAUVVE010000107.1, read on the forward strand.
CAATGCTACCTGGAGGTCGGCTGAGCCGGTATCGCCGTCGTGTGTCCTATAGTCAGAAATGACGGCTCCCTTTTTTTCTTTGTCCAAATTCACACTCCCTCCAATCCGTTTATGAATTAGAATTATAACACAGCTATGAAATCATTGCACAGACGCTTTAGCAAACAGCGAACATGGAGTATAATAGGGGCGGCATGGCCTCTCAGGTCTTCTACCGCAAATGGCGTCCCCAGACCTTGTCTGAAGTAGTAGGACAAGACCACGTCACCCAGACATTACGCCATGCTGTGGACAGCGGTCGAGTAGCTCACGCCTACCTGTTCTG
>JAUVVE010000085.1 GCA_030604795.1 Dehalococcoidia bacterium
ATTTTGCCTTTCAACCAAATCGGTCTGCGAATCGGTTAGATTGGGAGGACGCGTTCTCCTGGTGGCATATTCTAGCATATTCTACCACGTGGTCGCTAGGAAGTTGCCCTGTACGGTTGCTTGCATGGTAGAATAGACATCTGATGGCTGGGAGGTTGAGCAAAGCGTCGTTGGTGAAGTGGCGTGAGGCCAGAGGTGGTTCTTCTTTGGGTGTCACCCGGTGCCGAGGCACGACGTTCCGTTGGGGCGAACGCACCTATGTCATGGGCGTCATCAATGTGTCCCCGGACTCCTTTTCCGGCGATGGCTTGGCCGGCGTCGATGCGGCTTTGACTCAGGCACAACGCTTCGTTGCTGAGGGTGTCGATATGCTTGATATCGGCGGTGAATCTACACGGCCAGGCTCGGCTCTCATATCAATTGATGAGGAATTGAAGCGGGTGATACCGGTGCTTGAGCGGTTGGCTGGCGAGGTATCACTGCCCTTGAGCATCGACACCTATAAGCTTGATGTAGCTCGTCAGGCTCTAGATGCCGGAGCTCAGATGATAAATGATATATGGGGGTTGAGGCAGGAGCCGAGGTTGGCTGAGCTGGCAGCGGAAAGGGGTGTACCCATAATCCTCATGAGTAACCAGCGGGACAAGCCGCGGCGCCATATCGTGCCGGTGGTTCTTTCCGACCTCAAGAGGTCTATAGATTTGGCATTGGATGCAGGTGTGCCTTGGGACAACATCATCATTGATCCCGGCGTTGGTTTCGGCAAGACTCTGGAACAGAACCTTGAACTGGTGCGCCGGCTGGATGAGCTGAAGGTTTTGGGCAGGCCTATTCTGCTGGGCACGTCGCGCAAATCAATGATTGGGTTGGTATTGGATTTGCCTCCGGAACAACGTCTGGAGGGGACAGCAGCCAGCACCGCCATTGGCATTGCCAAGGGCGCCGATATAGTCCGGGTCCATGATGTCCGAGAAATGATGCGGGTTTGCCGAATGAGCGACGCTATTGTTCGGAGTACGGGCGGCTAGCCATGGCGACTGCCTACCTTGGTCTCGGTTCCAACCTGGGAAATAGAAGGCGGAACTTGGCTCAAGCTCTACAACAAATGTCACAGCAGGTGACCGTAGAACGAGTTTCCTCTGTTTATGAGACTGAGCCTGTAGACTATGAGGAGCAGCCCCTTTTTCTCAACGCTGTGTGTCGTATCTCTACGAGCTTAAGCCCAGGGCAGCTCTTGGGTTTGGCTAAGGAGATCGAGGCTAAGCTGGGCAGAATCTCCAGTCTCCCTAGGGCCCCCAGGCCTATTGATATAGACGTTCTTCTCTATGAAGATAGGGTTGTTAGCAGCCAGGAACTCACTGTCCCTCATCCTCGTCTGGCCGAGCGAGCGTTCGTGCTGGTTCCGCTGGCTGAAATTGCTCCCGAGCTGGTCCATCCTCAAAGTGGGAGAACCATCAGCGAGTTGTTGAGTGATTTGGGAACTCCGGCTGGTGTTGGCAAGTGGGCCCAGGCCGGCGAAATCATGAATAGGAGGCAAGATGTATCGGGTATCTGTTGAACAGCATTTCGATGCTGCCCATTATCTTCGCGATTATCATGGCAAGTGCGAGAATCTGCACGGCCATCGCTTCAAAGTGGTGGTCAGCTTGAAGGCAACGAAGCTCAATGAAATCGGCTTGGCTTATGATTTTGTGGAGCTTAAGCGTCATCTGGGAGAAATCCTCTCACAGTTCGACCACACCTGCCTCAACGATGTGCCGCCCTTCGACAAGCTCAACCCTTCTTCGGAGAACATCGCGGCCACGGTTTATGACCGGCTTAAGGGGCACCTCTCTGGTGAGGTGTCGCTATCAAGCGTTGAGGTTTGGGAGTCTCCTCAAAGCTGCGTGACGTACAGCCCTGAGTAAGTCGGCTAGCCTTCAAGCTCTGGTGGGAGCAGGTTGGGGATGGAATCCGTAATAGGGTAGGCGTGGCTGCATTTCCGGCACACGAGAGAGCCAGTGATAATCTCCCCCTCTTTTTCTTCCGTGACGTCGAGCTTCAGCGGCTCCTTGCATACCGGGCAGGCCAAGATGTCCATCAGTTCTCTTTTCATGTTGCACCTATCCTATCGCAGTATGAGACAACCTGTCAATGCGGTTTCTGTTTATCTGAACAGGTAAGCCCAAATAGACATTTTCACGTATTCGGTGACTGTTCGTTCCTTCTGTACCTGAGTGGGAACTTCACGGTACTTGGTCACATCCCTGTACTTGGTGACAGTCCTCTGTTTGGTGACTTCTTCGGGATAACTTACTTCTATGACTACCTTGGTCTGACCACCGCCCCAACCACCATAGTAGTAGGGCCTTATGCGGCAAGACGACGCGTCATCGTCGGGGCAAGCGATATAGAAGCTTTGCGGATAGTAGGGGTAACCGTGGAGGCTTATGGTGAAGGTGGAATTTGGTTTGTTGACTGTGAAGTCGTGTGACCAGTTGTAGGAGGAAACATAGGAATCATAAACAGTCTCGGTACGGGTTTCCGTTGCAGTGTACGGTTCGACATCGGTGTAGCTCTCGCTTACGGTGTAAGGCTCGCTCTTCATCTCAGTGTCCCAGTATGTTTCTGTTGTCTGGACCGGCACCGTCTTGATGGGTAAAGCGAACACGATAGCGAGTATGGCTATGGGTGCTAGCCCCCATGCTATGGCCATCCAGCTGGCTTTGACATAGGTCTTAATCCTACTTGCCATCTTCGAACCTCCTTACCCCGTCAATCCAAATCTTATTATACCACGGGGATTTCTCGACCACATAGGCTCGTAGCCTAGGTTGTTCTGTAGACGGACTCCACATTAGTTTTCAGCCGTCCCTCTTTGTCTTCTTCATCCGTATTCAAATCACGATTTCTCTGTCTCCTGAATACGCAACACTCAACCATTTTCGGCCACACGTGGTAAAATGTAATCAGGGTGTAAAGCAAGACTCGGGTAGTCTGCCCGCATTGTCCCCGACAGGGTCTTGCCCCAAGAATCTGCATGGCCTGACCAATAGAAGCAACCTTGCCCTCGAATTCAGGAGAGAATGAATTGTTACTTGAGTTAGCAGTCAAAGGTCTCGGCATCATCGAGGAGATAAACTGGAGCTTGAGCCGGGGCCTAAATGTTATTACCGGTGAGACTGGGGCGGGGAAGTCTCTGGTCATTGATGCTGTGGAGACGTTACTAGCCGGGAAACTAGATGAGGAAGTCATCCGTTCTGGAGCTAACGAGGCTCAAATCGAAGGAGTCTTTTCCCTCCCTCGTGATGAGAGTATTTCTCAGCTTAGAGAACTCTTGGCAGAGAAGGGCCTGAAAGCGGATGAGGACACTGTGGTCATAAACTGCGAGCTTCGAAGACAAGGACGCAGTGTTGTTCGAGTGAACGGGCATGCGGTACCTAGAGGGCTTCTGAACCAAATCGGACGCTTCTTGGTTGATATCCACGGTCAAAGTGAACATCTGTCCCTCCTTGAAAAGAGTTACCACCTTAATTTCCTGGATTCTTACGCCCACACCCTGGAGCTGCGGAATAGCTTCAGCGCCAAAGCCACAGAACTCTCTAGGGCCGAACAAGAACTCAAGATGCTGGCTGAGGAGGAAGAAGACATGGCTCGCCGTGAGGAGTTGCTGCGCTTTCAACTGGATGAGATAAGCGGGGCTAACTTGAGGGATGGTGAGGAAGAGGAGCTTGAGAGAGAACGAAGTGTCCTTTCTTCCGTCGAGAAGCTGAGAACGTTTTCCTATGAAGCCTATCAGGCTATATATAGAGAGGATGCCTCGCCCGCATCAGCCCCGGCTTTGGACAGGTTGAACGAAGCAGTGGGAGCGATGAAACAACTTGTCGACCTGGACCCTGCTCTCAGGCCGCAACTGGACTTCCTGGAGGGGACCGTATATGGGCTTGAGGAAGTGGCACGGGATATTCGCTCCTACAGCGATAGGCTGGACTACGACCCGAAACGGCTTGAAGAAGTAGAATTGCGCCTGGAGCTCATCAGAAACCTGAACAGGAAATATGGAGGGAGTATCGGTGAGGTTCTTGAATACCTGGGAAAGGCAGAGAGAGAGTTGGAAGGACTTTCTCATTCTTCTGAAAGGCGTGCCCAACTTGAGGAGATGCGCTGTCGTCTGAAAGAGGAGATGGGGCGGATGGCTTCTGAGCTTTCGAGAGCACGCTCGCAAGCAGCGGAGAAGCTGGTGACTGAAGTGAAGGCAGAACTTCAGGATTTGAACATGTCCCAGGTTGAATTTGAAGTGTCTATGACTCAACACCAAGCCCCAGAAGGAATCCCTTTTCCCGATGGAGAAAGCTATGCCTTCAGCAGTGAAGGGGTTGACGTGGTAGAGTTCATCGTTTCAACCAATCCCGGAGAGCCTCTTAAACCACTCGCCAAGATTGCCTCCACTGGGGAAGTCTCCCGCTTCATGCTGGCGTTGAAGGGAGCCCTTTCCGAGGTTGACAATATCCTGGTGCTTATTTTTGATGAAATCGATATCGGTGTTGGAGGCAGGAGTGGCGAGATCATAGGCAAGAAGCTGTGGACCTTGGCACAGAATCGTCAGGTGATTTGCGTCACTCATCTTCCCCAGATCGCCGCTTTCGCCGACGCGCACTATAACGTTCACAAGGAGAGCACAGGCGCTCGTAGCTTGAGCATGCTCAGAGTCCTTGAAGGAGAGTCTCGGACTGAGGAACTCGCTGTTATGCTGGCCGGCCCTCAGTATAGCGATACTTCCCTGAGTGACGCCCAAGAGCTCATGC
>JAUVVE010000082.1 GCA_030604795.1 Dehalococcoidia bacterium
AAGCGAACAGCAGCTTTTCGAAACAGCCAGAGCCGTGAAGGCCGCTGGTGCTACTATCTTGCGCGGCGGTGCCTTCAAGCCAAGTACCTCGCCTTATCAGTTCCGCGGCCTGGGAGAACACGGCCTCGAACTCCTGGCACGGGTGAAAGAGGAAACCGGGCTGCCGGTGATAACAGAGGTCATGTCGGCGGGCGAGGTGGAGCTCGTGTCAAGGTATGCTGATATCCTCCAGATAGGAGCCCGCAATATGCAGAACTTCAATCTCTTGGAGGAGGCGAGTAAGGCGGGAAAGCCGATGATGCTGAAGCGGGGCCTATCAGCTACGATACAGGAATGGCTGTTGGCTGCCGAATACATTCTGGCTCAGGGCAACCAGCAGCTTATGCTTTGCGAGCGAGGCATCAGAACCTTTGAAACCTATACGCGCAACACTATGGACATAAGCTCAATTCCGGTCATTGAGAAAGTCAGCCATCTGCCGATTATCGCTGATCCAAGTCATGGCACAGGCAAGTGGTATTTGGTAGCTCCCTTGGCTCTGGCTGCGGCAGCGGCCGGGGCTGACGGAATAATGGTTGAGGTTCATCCTCAGCCAGACGCAGCACTCAAGGATGGCCCCCAGTCACTCACTTTCGATAACTTCCGGCAACTGATGTCTCAGTTAGAACCTGTGGCCGCGGCTGTGGGTCGCTCTCTGGCTCGCCCCTCTCTCGGGGTCAAGCCCTAGCCTGCAGCCTTGGAGACTACGTGAAAGCCAGCCATGCGGATTGAAGAAGAGCTTGCCCAAGTAAGACCGCAAAAGGAAACGCTGCTAACCGTCGGCGTCTTCGACGGGGTTCACCTGGGGCATCAACGCTTGCTGACTTACCTGAGAGAACAAGCCCAAAAGAACAACTGGCTCAGCTGTGTCGTTACCTTCAAGTCTCATCCGCAAGCGGTGCTGTCTGCGGAGGGTAGACCGCTCTGGGTGAGTGATTTGGAGAGTAGAATTGACCTGCTTCGGGGACTGGGGATAGACGTGATTGTTGCCTTGCCGTTCACTTCTGAACTGGCTCAGCTCACTGCTCGTGAGTTTGTCCAACTGCTGAAAGGTCATCTCAAGATGCGTGGCCTGGTGGTTGGACCTGACTTTGCCCTGGGCAAGAATAGGGAAGGCGACGCCGACCGGCTGCGGCTTCTGGGGCAAGAAATGAGCTTCACGGTTGAAGTCATACCGCCGGTGGTCCTCGACGGTCAAGTGGTAAGTAGCAGTGCTGTCCGACAGGCCTTGGCTCGAGGGGATATGAAGAGAGTGGAGAAGCTGTTCGGGCGCCCATTTAGTCTCAGCGGTCAGGTTGTGACGGGAGACGAGCGCGGCAGAACTCTGGGATATCCCACTGCGAATCTGGACGTAAGCCCGGAGCAGGCGTTGCCCAATGATGGAGTCTATGTTACCGTCGCCCATCTTGGCGGTGAGTCATTGCCTTCGGTAACCAATATCGGTATCCGCCCTACCTTTGGGGGAGGCAAGCGCCTGGTGGAAGCCTATCTCCTGGACTATGAGGGAGAATTGCACCAGCAACGGCTCAGGATTGACCTTTTGGACAGACTCCGAGACGAGAAACGTTTCGCTAATGCAGAAGAGCTGAAGGCTGCAATAAGAAAAGACGTAGAGCGGGCAAAGGCGATACTGGACAAGCGACTATCGAAATGTAAGAGCCAAGACAGCAAAATGCAAAATCACAAATCAGAATTCAAAGAGCAGTTCAAATCTCTGGTTCCGGAGAGCCGAGAATAGTGTTTGCATTTTAGCTGTACTTTTGGCTTCTGGCCTTTGACTTCGAAGCTGGTGGCAGTGAAGCATTTAGGTAAGAGGGAGTCTAGCCAAAACAGAGATGACTGACCCGGACATTAGGTGGCTGCTGAAACGAGGGGTAGCTGAAACCATAGTCGAAGATGAACTGGTGAAGCTACTGGAATCGGGCAAGCCGTTGAGGTTGAAACAAGGTTTCGACCCCAGTTGTCCCGACATCCACCTGGGACATGTGGTCGGCTTGAGGAAACTGCGCCAGTTTCAGGAAAGAGGCCACCAGGTTGTCCTCATCGTCGGTGACTGGACAGCCCAGATTGGTGACCCCAGTGGTGCCTCAGCTACCCGGCCCATGCTCTCTTCGGAAGAAGTGCAGGCCAATGCCCAGACTTATTTGAATCAGTTCTTCAAAGTAGTCGATAGGCAGAAAACGGAGGTGAGGTGGCAGAGCGAGTGGTTCGCCAAGTTCGGCCTTGCCGACGTCATCAAGCTCACCAGCAGATTCACCGTCGCCCAGTTCCTGGCTAGGGAGGACTTTGGACAGCGATACAGCTCAGGTCGTCCCATTGCCATTACAGAGCTGCTCTATCCCTTGCTGCAGGCCTATGATTCGGTGGTCATAGAAGCTGACGTGGAATTCGGCGGCACCGACCAGAAATTCAATTGCCTTGTTGGCAGGGAGCTGCAACAGATGCTAGGGCAACGCCCCCAGCAGGTGTTTCTGGTTCCCCTTCTTGTAGGTACTGACGGCAGCCAGAAGATGAGCAAAAGCCTGGGCAATTACATAGGTGTTGACGAGCCGCCGAACGATATCTATGGCAAGGCTATGTCGATTCCTGACAGCCTCATTATTGACTACCTTGAGCTGGTGACCGATGTTCCGGACGAGGAGATTGCCGAATTCAAGGAGCAAATGGCGAACCAGTCACTTAACCCGATGAATGTTAAGAAGCGTCTGGCGCATGAGATTGTGGCTCAATTCCACGGTGGTCAAGCTGCCCGTGACGCCGAAGACCATTTTTCCAAGGTTTTCCAGAGACGAGAGGTGCCGGGGGATATAGTTACCCTGAGCACTTCGATTGGCCTCGGGACCACACTTACAGCCGAGTTGACTAGAGCCGGGCTGACCAAGAGCCGCTCGGAGGCCAGGCGCTTGCTGGCTCACGGAGCTATAGAGATCAACGGGGAAACGATTACAGAAGACGTGGAGATGGCAAGGATCGAGAAAGGTAGTATAATCAAGGTGGGCAAACGCCGTTTTGCCTCCACCTGATTCCTAAGCTAAGGCCAAAAAGAGAGATGGAGGTTTGACATGCAGTTAAGGATACCTGGACCTACTCCTTGCCCGCCCGAAGTTCTGGCAGCGATGGGCAGGCAGATGATAAATCACCGGGGCAAGGAATTCGCCGAGATTATCCAAGGGGTTACGACAAAGCTCAAACAGCTATTTCAGACCAAGAATGACGTTTTTTTGCTGACTGGCTCGGGCACGGGTGGCATGGAGGCAGCTATCGTCAATACATTATCACCGGGCGACAAGGTCCTGTCTGTGTCTGTCGGTGTCTTTGGCAATCGCTTTGCTGAAATTGCTGAGTCCTACGGTGCCGAGGTAACACATCTCAATTTCGAGTTCGGCACAGCGGCCGACCCGGAAGCTGTGCGCCAGTCCTTGAAGGCGGACGCCGGGATCAGCGCGGTCCTGGTAACTCACAACGAGACTTCCACCGCGGTCACCAACGACCTGAAGTCCATCAGCGCCATCGTTAAGGAGTTCGACAAGCTTCTCCTGGTGGATGCCATAAGCGCACTCGGGTCCATCGACCTGCCGGTTGATGCCTGGCAGTGTGACGTGGTGGTTACCGGGTCTCAGAAAGGCTGGATGGTGCCGCCGGGACTGGCTATGGTCAGTGTCAGCGACGCCGCGTGGCAGGCCCATGCGAAGGCCAAGATGCCCCGGTTCTACTGGGACTTCACCAAAGCCAGGAGCTATCTGGAGAAGGGACAAACACCATGGACCCCGCCGGTTTCCGTATTCTTTGGCTTCGCCGTGGCGCTGGATATGATGCTGGCCGAGGGGTTGCCCAACATCTTTGCCCGTCATGCCAGAAGCGCCGATATGGCCCGAAGTGGAGTGAAATCACTCGGGTTGTCTTTGTTCCCCGATGAGAAATACGCTTCTAATACTATAACTGCGGTCAAGGCTTCGGAGAAACTCGATGTGGCCAAGCTACTTCAGATACTCAGGGATGAGCACGATGTAGTCCTGGCCGGGGGGCAGGCCAGCCTATCGGGAAAAATCTTTCGCATCGGACACCTGGGCTGGGTCACAGAGGACGACATAAAGCAAGTTTTGCAGGCCTTGGGCAAAGCGTTGCCCCAGGCGACTTCGTAAACCGAGAAGAAAAGTAGGGACAGGCCTTCAGGCCTGTCCGAGGGAAGCCAACTGACATGAGAGTTCTGGTTGCCGACCCCGTGGCTCAGGAAGGCATAGAGGCTTTGCGGGCCGAGGCCGAAGTTGACGTCAAGCTCAAGCTCAAGCCCGAGGAGCTCAAGAGCATAATCGGCGATTACGAGGCCCTGGTAGTGCGTAGCGAGACGCGGGCTACTGCCGACATCATTGAGGCTGGCAAGAAGCTTCAGGTCATCGCTCGCGCCGGTGTCGGGTTGGACAACATCGATGTCGAGGCTGCCACCCGCCAGGGCGTAGTGGTGGTCAATGCTCCCACCGGCAACACCATAGCTGCCGCCGAACACACCGTCGCCCTGATGCTGGCTCTAGCCCGCCATATTCCTCAAGCCAACGCTCGGCTCAAATCAGGTGTCTGGCAGCGGAGCGACTACGTGGGCACGGAGCTCAATAACAAGACACTGGGCATCATCGGATTGGGCAATGTCGGTTCCGAGGTCGCCCGGCGGGCTCAGTCTTTCGAAATGCGTCTGGTTGGCTATGACCCCTTCGTCTCCCCGGACTATGCCCATAACCTGGGTGTGGAGTTAGTTGCCCTGGAGCAGTTGTTCAAAGAATCAGACTTCATTACGCTTCACCTGCCGCTAACTCGGGATAC
>JAUVVE010000139.1 GCA_030604795.1 Dehalococcoidia bacterium
CAAGGCTGGCAGAGAAAAAGGGGAGCCTAGAGAAGGGCCTGGCGCTCACTTCGCAGCGTGAAAGCCTGGACGTTACTTTGCCCGGCCGGCAAGTTCTCCTGGGTCGCTTCCACCCGACAACTCAGATCCTTGAAGAGATTTGTGATATTTTTGGTGGTATGGGTTTTCAGGTTGTTGAGGGGCCAGAGGTGGAGTGGGATTATTACAATTTTGAAGCCCTGAACATGCCGCAGGACCATCCGGCGCGTGACATGTGGGCTACCTTATGGATGGACTATGAGACCGAGGCCGGCGATAGACCTATGCTTTTGCGGGCACACACTTCTCCGGTCCAGATAAGATTCATGGAGGAAGCACGCCCGCCGATAAGGATCACATCGCCCGGGCGGGTTTACAGGTATGAAGCCACGGATGCTACACATGAATGGATGTTGTATCAGGTCGAAGGGCTAGCGGTAGACAAGAATATCAGCATGGCCGACCTCAAGGGTACTCTTTTTGAATTCTCGCGTCGACTTTTCGGGAAAGAGAGGAAATGTCGCTTTCGTTGTGACTACTTCCCCTTCGTGGAACCTGGAGTGGAGGTAGCTATCGATTGCTTTGGTTGTGGAGGAGTTGGTTGCCGACTGTGCGGCAATAGCGGCTGGATTGAGATTCTCGGGGCGGGTATGGTGCACCCTGAAGTTCTTCGTCGGGTTGACATTGACCCTGAGGTTTACTCAGGTTTTGCCTTTGGTATGGGAGTGGAGCGTGTGGCGATGCTTCGTTACGGTATAGACGATATTCGTCACTTCTATGGCAACGACCTGAGGTTCTTGAGACAATTCTAAACCCGGTTGGGACTCCGTCTCTAGGAGCTTACGGATGAAAGTCTCGCTTCGGTGGCTCAGCGACTACGTGAGCTTTTCTGCGCCGTTAGAAGAGGTGTTGGAAAAGCTGACTATGGCTGGGTTGGAAGTCAGGGAAACGCAAGTTGTTGGCAAAGCCTGGGAAAACATAGCAGTTGGCAGAATTGTCGGTGTTGATCCTCATCCGAATGCCGACCGTTTGAGGCTCGTGACCGTTGATTTGGGGAGGCAGGAATCTACCGTTGTCTGCGGCGCTCTGAATCTCGAGGTTGGGGACAAGGTGGCTTTTGCTCACGTGGGGGCCAAGCTTATTGATGGTCATAGCGGTGAGGTTCTTGAGTTGAAGCCAGCCAAGATCCGTGGCGTTGTTTCGGAAGGTATGGTCTGCTCTGAGAAGGAGTTGGGAATCTCCGACAATCATGAGGGGATTATGGTTTTGCCCTCAGAAGCGCCTGTTGGTACTCCTTTGTCTGAATATCTTGGCGATACCATTCTTGACCTGGACATAACGCCGAACCGTCCTGATTGCTTGTCGGTGATTGGCGTTGCTAGAGAAGTAGCAGCCCTGACCCGGAGTGAGCTCAGTGTTCCTGAAATTCGCTATGAGGAATTGGAGGCACCAATAGACTCGTTCGCCTCGGTGGAAATCATTGAGCCAGACCTGTGTCCCAGGTATTGCGCCAGTGTACTTACCGGCGTCAGAGTGGCTTCGTCACCACAATGGCTGCAGCAACGTTTAGTTGTGTGTGGCATGCGGCCTATCAATAATATTGTGGACATTACAAATTACGTGATGCTTGAATATGGGCAACCGCTGCACGCCTTCGACTGCAATGAAGTGCGGCAAAAGCAGGTCATAGTGCGTCGGGCAGGGGAGGGTGAGAGGATAACTACTCTGGACGGGGTTGAACGCACCCTCAGCCAGGACATGCTGGTCATCGCTGATAAGGAAAGGGCGATTGCCATCGCCGGTATCATGGGAGGCCTAGATACGGAGGTTACGACCGATACTACTGCTCTTTTCATAGAGTCGGCGAATTTTGGCCAAGCGGTTATTCGTCGGGGGAGTCTTAACCTTCGGCTGAGCAGTGAAGCCTCCCTACGTTTTGAAAAGGGGCTTAGCCGAGACTTGCCACTGGTGGCGCTAAGGCGTGCTACTCAGTTGATGGCAGAATTGGCTTGTGGAAAGGTGGCGAAGGGGGTGATTGATGTCTATCCTGGTAAGCAGGATAGGGAACCTATGCTGTTGTCTGCCGCTGAGGTCCAACGACTTCTTGGTATGGAAGTGGCTGTTAGTGAGATAGCAAGAACCTTGGAGCTCCTGGGTTTCAGTTGTGAGAAGAGCGAGTTGCCTTCGCAGGTTCGGGTTAATGTTCCGTGGTGGCGCACCGATATTAGCTACACGGTTGACTTGGTCGAGGAAGTGGCTCGTGTTATTGGCTATGACAACATCCCGATGACTATGCTGGGTGCGCCTCTGCCAGAGCACGTGCCTGTGCCAATGCTGACCCTCAGACAAAAGCTACGGAGTATCCTTGTAGGTTGTGGTTTCCAGGAGATACTTACCTATTCCCTGACCAGTCTGGAAGTGATGAGCAGGCTTTCACCTGAGCATCGCCTGGTGGGCCCGGGCCCGGCAAAAGTGGCCAATCCTATGAGCAAGGATTTGGAATACCTTCGTACTACCTTGCGCGCTAGCGTGCTGTCAGTCTTGGCTCGCAACGAAAGGCATCAGGAGAATGGCATCAGGCTTTTCGAGATTGGGAAGGCGTTCTTACCTCGGGCAAGTGACTTACCGCAGGAGAGGGAAATGCTCTGTGCCGTGCTTGGGGGTCTACAGCGCGGTTCGTTCTGGCAGAGCAGCGCAGAGTCGATCGATTTCTTTGCTGCTAAGGGAGTAGTTGAGGCTCTCTTATCTCGGCTGGAATTGGTTGCTAGCTTCGAGGCGGGTGAGGACGAAAGTCTATCCCCTGGGAGAAGCGCTGACATAACTGTTGGGGATGAGAAGATAGGCGTTATCGGCGAATTGCATCCCTCGGTCGCGCAAGCCTTCGACCTTGCCGGGACGGCTTATCTTATTGAAATTGATTTGGACAGACTCTTGCCTCTTACGATTGGCGTCAAGGAGTATCGACCAATTTCTCGATACCCGAGCACAACCAGGGATATTGCGCTATTACTGGATGAGCAGG
>JAUVVE010000100.1 GCA_030604795.1 Dehalococcoidia bacterium
CTTCAGACAGAGTAAGGGAAATCATGAAGCTGTCTCAAATGCCGATATCCCTGGAGATGCCTATCGGTGAAGAGGAGGACAGCCACCTTGGTGACTTTATTGAAGATCGAGCTAGTTTGGCACCGGCTGATGCTGCCTCACGAGAACTGCTTAAGTTGCAACTGAGCACCATACTTTCTGAGCTCACCGACAGAGAGAAAAGGGTCATAACCCTTAGATTCGGCTTGCATGACGGGCGAGCGCGAACCCTCGAAGAAGTAGGCAGGGAGTTCGACGTAACTCGAGAGCGTATCCGTCAGATCGAAGCTAAAGCAATACGCAAGTTGCGCCATCCCAGCCGAAGCCGAAGGCTTAAAGACTACCTGGAGTAAGCTCCGGCGGCTACGAAGGACAGCTTCATACTGGTTGGAAGCGTTGGCTCAGATCAGGGCGGCTTTGGCTGTTACAGGTACCAGAGAAATCTCACCCTAGCCCGAAACGAATAGGACTCTCAGTCCTCAGGCTCGTCCAGCAATTCGCTGTCCCGCTCTCTATACTCTGGGAAGTAATCGGCAAGATTCCTGCCCTGAAAATACACCTCGCAGACCAGCCTGCCCTGTTCCACGCCGCGCGGCGACCCTAACTCAACTCTCTTGTTCTGGATAAGAACGGAAAGCTTCTGTCCGGCCGCCATCCTCCCCCTCCCTGTCTTGGGAGCATCGTAACCGGTCACTTGCACGCGATTTCCAGTCCTGTCCTCCAATTCCCACGCCGGAGATACTTCAAGTGTGTTACCATCAATAACCGCCACTACAGCAAATGTCTCCATCACGGCCTCCGTCCAGCATCAATTACAACAGAGTGTATCCCTGAATTATACGCGAGCCAAGGCGAAATGGAAAACTCCCACAGTGTTAGGGCAAGCGCCCCCATATCGGGATGACGGTGGACGGGCCTAAACCACGCCGTCTACGCCCTCACCATGTTCAGGTCTTCCGGGGTGTCCACGTCCGCCCAATAATGACCACTGACACTGCAGGTAGCAAAACGATGTCCCCGGCTCACCAGGAAACGAATGACATCGCTGATTTCGATGCCAATGCCAGGCTTGGGAACCAGTGCGTCCAGAGCCTGGAAGAAACTCTTTATGAGAAGGAAACCACCGGTATCAAGAGCATCCCAGTGGACGAGGCCCTTGCCGATACCAGTAATGTAGCCAGCCCTATCCACAGCAACCTTGGTCGCCTCGGCTAACCTGTGCTCCGCGGTTCTTAGATTCGCCAACTAGCGTCCCCAGTGCAATCCCTAGCCACCTCTATCAAGCTAGTCTAAAGGCCCTCACAGCGTTTTCCCTAAGTAGTTTCTTCTTGACAGCGAGATCCAAATTCATGGCTTCAATTTCATCTATGCACCGCTTGAAGGAAAGAAGGGGGAAATCCGTGCCCCAAATCACCTTGTCTTGTCCCCAGCTCTTCACGAAGTCTACAAATGAAGAAGGCCAACGTTTGGGCGGCCGAGCTGAGGTCTCCACATAGACGTTGGGGTGTTTCCAAGCGAGGATCATCATCTCTTCGTGCCAAGGTTGACCCAAGTGGCAACCAAGGATAGTCAATTCAGGGAAAGCCAGGGCAACCTCGTCAAGGTACATCGGGCGTCCTGCTTCAGAGGGAAGAAGGGGGCCGGTATGTCCTACCTGGATACATACAGGGATATCCAACTCGACGCATTTGATATAGACTGGCCAGTACATCTTGGCATTAGGTGGTGCTCCCACCATCCCGTCACCGTAGGCATAGGGCTCAAGACGTATCCCCTTTATCCCGAAGTCCTTGACCATGCGCTCAATCTGGCGCGAAACATCCATTGGCTTTCCTCTGGGGTCAACAGTGCCCATGGCAGCGAATCGCCCGGGGTAGCGCGCCACCAGTTCAGCCTGCTCCTCGATGGTCATTGTCTTGATTCCCGGGTACTCAAAGCCTGCAAGAACGACCATTTCCACCCCAGCCTCATCCATTTCCGCCACGGTTTCCTCTACGGTGGGCATATGTTCCAAACGGTGCAACGTCCCGTAGCGGCGGAATATGCTCTTAAATTCCTCGGGCCATTCCGCGTTAGGCAAACCTACACCTCCCCAGGCATCTATCGCCATCACTTCGTGTGTCATAGAAACCTCCTTTCAAATCACAAGACTACCCTGTGAACTTCGTAGTTGTGAAAAAGGCTTGCTTGGCAATGATTTCGCGCATAATCTCGCTGGTGCCAGCCCCAACGGAAAACCCGGCAACCCCGCTCGCAGCCCGACCAACGTAGCTTTCCCTCATGCAACCATAGCCACCAAAGACTTGCACGCATTCAATCGCCGCCCGCTTGGCAAACTCGGAAGCGTAAAGCTTAGCCATGGAAACGTAAACCTGAGACTCCGGGTCTCTGGCAGTCAGGCGCTCCGTAGCATAATACGTAAGAAGCCTAGACGCCTGAAATTCAGTGAGAAGGTCAGCGAAGCGATGCCTCCATACTTGCATGCCAGCAATCTTCATGCCAAAGGCTTCCCGCTGTTCAGCATAAGCCATGGCCTCATCCAATATCTCCTTGGCATAGCCATTGCTAATATAGGCGAGAACCAGACGTTCGCCCTGGAAAAGGTCCATAATATAATGGAAACCGCGCTTCTCTTCTCCCACCAGGTTTGCTGCGGGGACACGATAATCGTCAAAGAAAAGCTCTGCCGTATCACTCGAAAGCGCCATAATCGGCTCCAGCCGCCGTCCGACATTGAATCCCTTGAGCTTAGTCGGGGCAATGACCAAGCTGATGCCTTTTGTTCCCAGGCCACCGGTACGGACAGCGAGAGTAACAAAGTCAGCACGAACGCTGTTGGTGATGAAGGTCTTGGAGCCGTTTATCACATATTCATCGCCATCGCGGCGAGCTGCAGTCACGATAGCGGCAACATCAGAGCCAGCACCAGGCTCGGTTACACCCAGAGCGGCGATCTTTTCGCCTTTTATAGCTGGCACCAGCCATTCCTGCTTTAACTCTTCACTACCATACTCATGAATGACATTGGTGGCCAACTCACACTGAATGAGAAGCCCGACCACAGCACCGACATTGCGACCCTTCATGAGTTCTTCAATGAGGATGCCGACATACCAGTAGTCCAGCCCGCTGCCACCATAGCGTGGGTCATAACGGAGCCCGAAATAGCCCAGCTCACCGGCCTGGCGAAACAGTTCGTTAGGGAAAAATCTCTCTTCGTCCCACTTCTCAGCGTGGGGGCGGATTTCCCGCTCCGTAAAACTACGCACCGACTGCCGAAATAGCTCGTGCTGTTCACCAAATGGCGGAAAGTTACTCATCTTGCTTCCCTCCTTCAAATTCCGGTTATCCCCAAGGGAGTACTACTATTCGCAACGTGTCCCCAGTTCTCATAGCAATCTTTTCCAGTGCCAGGTTTATTTCATTCAGGGGTAAGACTTCACTCACTGAGGCAGAAAGGTCAAGTTTCCCTGAGCCTACGAGGCGTAGCACCTCAGTCAGGTCACTATTGCCAAATCCCAGGGAGCCCATAAGAGCATACTCGCCACCGACAAAGATATAAAGGGGTGGAGTTTCAACTCGCTCGTTGCCGGTACCTACCACCACGACTCTACCGCCACGCCTGAGGCTTTTTAGAGCGGCAGTCACAGTTTCCCGACGCCCCACGAATTCTAGAGCTAAGTCTACCCCCTCACCACCAGTCAGGCGCTTGATTCTGTCGGCAGCATCTTCTTCATTGGCATTGACTATCTCATCAGCTCCCGCTTGCTGCGCTCGCTTCAAGATTCCTGGGACGATATCGACGGCAACAATCTTTCCCGCGCCCATGAGCTTGGCGAAAATGACACCGTGATGTCCCACTCCACCACAACCAAAGATGGCTACCTTCTCCCCTGCCTCCAATCGCCCCCGCTTCACCACAGCGTGGTAAGCCGTGGAAACGGCATCAGTAATAATGGCCGCTTCAGGATAAGCTATCCCAGCAGGCAGGGAAACAAGGCCTTTTTCCGGAACTTTGATGTATTCCGCAAAGGCGCCATCGTGGTTCATTCCCAGGATTCTAGGTGTGGGACACAGGTCTTCTTTGCCTTTCCGACAGGTGGGGCACTCGCCACAGCCAAAACCGGGTGAAATACAGACCCGGTCGCCAACTCTCCGCTGAGTGACTTCGCTCCCGACTGCCGTTACTTCCCCAGCCCCTTCGTGCCCCAATGTAATAGGCGTGTAAGCAACGCGAAGGGTGCCTTCAATGGCAATGTGTACATCAGTGCCGCAGATGCCAGCGGCCTTGACTGCTACCAGCACA
>JAUVVE010000087.1 GCA_030604795.1 Dehalococcoidia bacterium
CCCACAGTGTGGAAGGCCGTCCCGTTGTGCTGGCCCAGCACTTCGCCTTGCTGGCCCAGCACTTCGCCTTGCTGGCTCACGATTTCTCCCGAGGTTGCGGTTGAGTACCGGCGCAGGAATGCGCCGTAGTCGCCGGAGATGAAGCAAATATCCTGGCTGCTGGGTTTGCCAGCGGCAGGCAGGCCCTTCTGGCGCGCCAGTTCCTGAACTTCGGACTTGAGGCGACCGCCCAGGGGAAAGAGCACGTGCTTGAGTCTGTCTTGCCCCAGGGTGTAGAGCATGTAAGACTGGTCTTTGTTTGGGTCAACACCTTTGAGCAAATGATGGGTATCGTTAAGGTGGTCGACTCTGGCGTAGTGGCCGGTAGCCAGATAGTCGGCTCCTAGAGAACGGGCTTGGTCGAGGAGAAAACCGAACTTTATGTGCTGGTTGCAGGCGATGCAAGGGTTCGGAGTCCGACCTTGTGCATATTCCTGGCAGAAGTAATCGACTACATATTGCTTGAACTCATTCTCCAGGTCGATGAGGTGGAAAGGTATGCCGAGGTTGAGGCAGGTCTGCTCGGCGTCAACAATGCTTTGTGCCGAAGAGTGAGAGCGGCGTTGACCTCCTAGTGCTGCTTTTTCCTCAGACCACAGGCGCATAGTCATACCGACGACTGCATAGCCAGCTTCCTGAAGTAGACAAGCTGCGGTCGAGGAGTCAACCCCGCCGCTCAAGGCTACAGCAACCCGGTTCTTAGCCATGGTTTGACATGTTCTTTGCCTGCAGTAGTTGGGTAACCCTGTCCCAGATGATTCTGCTGATTCGGGCTTTGGGAAGAGTAGCATCTATCACCAGCCACCGCTTTGGCTCCTCGGCTGCTAGCTTGAGGTAGCCATCTCTTACTGCGTGGTGAAAGGCAATCTCCTCAGACTCAAAGCGGTCTTTCGTTCTGACTTGCTTGCGGCTCAGCCCTGTTGCAGCAGCGATATCTAGTAGTACAGTCAGGTCGGGCCTGTTACCCTGGGTGGCTAGCTTGTTGGTGGCTGTGACAGTTGCCAGGTCTATTCCCCGGCCGTACCCTTGATAGGCTGTGGTGGAATCGGCGAAACGGTCGCAGATGACTACCTTGCCGTTCTCCAGGCTGGGGCGGATTACGTTGCTTACTAGCTGGCTACGGCAGGCGGCGAACAGCAGCAGCTCGGCTTGGGGCGAGATTTCATCCTGACGCTTTCTTTTCAACAGGCGTCTTAGGTGGTTACCTAGAACCGTACCCCCAGGCTCGTGGGTTAGCTCTACAGGAATGCCGCACCGAGAGAGCCTGCTCCACAGCGCTCTGGCCTGAGTGCTCTTGCCGCAGCCTTCACCACCCTCGAAGGTGATAAACAGACTCAAATACTACTCCCCGGAGCAAGATTCCCGAATGCTTCTTGGCAGCTTGTCAGCCTTCCAGGATCTTCACTCTTCTTCTAGGTTCTCTGCCCAGGCTGTGAGAAACCACATTATGGCGTTCTGCCAGGAGGTGCTGCAAACGGCGGATGTAGGCGTTCTGAGGGCTCAGCTCTGCGGGCCCTTTACCTGCTTTTACGCGCGTAATTGCGTCCTGGGCTTCATTCATGGCTGAGCTGCGGGGTCCGTTCTTTTGCGGTGCGTATATGCTGTCAAGGCACTGCCTCAGTTGAGGCAGGTTATTGCTTTTGATGGCATAGATAGGAATGCCGGCCGCCTCGGCATCCCTTATCTTCTGTGGTTTTCGACGATAGTAGTTCTTGGTGGTCAGCAGAAGGCCAGCGTTCTTGATGTCGGCGGTAAGCTCCAGGTCAATGTGTCTCTCCCTGGCAGCCTCCTCCAGCTTGGAGCGGTTGATGCCGAAGAGGTATACGCGTGACGTTTCAGGCCTGGGCTCCGGCTCCTTCCTGTTCAAGGCGTGGGAAGCTGTTGTCTCATCTCTCTTAATCCCGCCGTCTTCATCTAGCCAGCGAACCTCGGTCTTCTGGGGCTTGCCGTGCAGACTGGCGTCTACTGCCTTGCCTACGTCTGGGTGAATGGTCACCTTGTCTCGCTCCTGGATTTCAACCACGATGTCAAAGGTGGGCGGTGCCTTGCGCTCCAGGACTGATTTCTGGGTGCGCCGCCGCCGTGCCTCCTCGTCTCCCAGTGTCACCGTCTGAATACCACCGATGAGGTCGGACAGGGTGGGGTTCATGATCAGGTTCTCCAGGCTGTTTCCATGAGCGGTGCCTACCAGTTGGACTCCACGCTCGGCAATAGTGCGAGCCGCTTCGGCCTCGAGGCTGGTGCCTATCTCATCGATGATAATGACCTCTGGCATATGGTTTTCTACGGCTTCAATCATCACCGCGTGCTGCATTGTCGGCGTTGGCACCTGCATGCGTCGGGCGTGTCCTATGGCCGGATGAGGGATGTCGCCGTCACCGGCGATTTCATTGGAAGTATCGACGACTATCACCCGTTTTTCGAAATCATCGGCTAGAACTCGGGCTACCTCTCGCAGCATCGTCGTCTTGCCAACACCAGGTCGGCCTAGAAGCAGCACGCTCTGGCCCGATTCAACCAGGTCTTGGATGATCGTTACGGTACCGAAGACGGCTCTGCCGACGCGACAGGTCAGGCCGACGATTCGGCCCTGCCGGTTGCGCATGGCTGAGATCCGGTGCAGCGTGCGCTCGATGCCGGCGCGGTTGTCGCCGCTGAAGCTGCTCACGCGCGAGATGACATGCTCGATATCCGCGTCAGTAACCTCCTCGTTGCTGAGGACTACTTCTTCTTGAGGATAGCGAGCTTCGGGCAGACGCCCGAGATCCAAGACTACTTCCAGTAAGTCACCATTGTCGGATTGCTCAAGAAGCGCTTGCCGAATATGCGGCGGGAGAATGCCAAGCAAGGCGTCCAGGTCAGCGGTAATTACTTTCTGCAAGAGCATCTCCTGTAGCCAGGTTGAGGAAATACCTGTGGAATCTGAGGTCATCGGTCAGTTCTGGATGAAAGGCGCAGGCAAGCATCTTACCCTGCTTGGCGGCTACAACATTATCTCCTAGTTGACATAATATCTCAACTCCAGGTTCCGCCTTGTCAATCACCGGGGCGCGAATAAAGACGCCGTGGAAGGTGCCATCGCCCAGGGCCGGTACTGTTAGGTCAGCCTCAAAGCTGTCCACTTGCCTCCCGAAAGCATTGCGCTTGACCTCAATATCCATGGCTCCTATAGGCTCGAAGTCCAGGTCGGGTACTTTCTTGGCCAGAAGTATCATCCCAGCACAGGTTCCGAATATAGGGAAGCCCTGGCTGGCAAGTTCTCGTATCGGCTCCATCAGGTGGTAATCGGACAGTAGCTTGCTGATTGTGGTGCTTTCTCCACCGGGGATTACCAGTGCATCTAGGCTGTGCAGCTCTGAAGGTAAGCGGATAGGGACGCCTTCTGTGTTCAAAGCTAGCAGCATGCTTATATGTTCAGCCACAGCTCCCTGTAGAGCCAGGACACCGATTTTCACTCTTACCAGCCTCTGGTGGCCAATAATTCCTCTGGAGGTATGGCTTTTATGTCCAGGCCGGGCATGGCTGCTCCCAAGGCCTTGGATACTTCGGCAATGATTGCCGGATCCTGGTAATGGGTAGTTGCTTTGACGACGGCCTTGGCCACCGCCTCAGGATTACTGGACTTGAAAATCCCCGAGCCGACGAAGACGCCGTCAGCGCCTAGCTGCATCATCAGCGCTGCATCGGCTGGAGTGGCCACGCCGCCGGCAGCAAAATTTACCACGGGTAGTTTGCCCGCATCATGTATTTCTATCACCAGCTGGAGCGGAGCACCCAGGTTCTTGGCTTCGGTAGTGAGCTCATCGACAGGCATGGCCTGGAGCTTGCGAATGCCACCCTGAACTGCCCGCATGTGTCTGACGGCTTCAACGATGTTGCCGGTGCCGGCTTCGCCTTTGGTGCGGATCATGGCGGCGCCTTCGGCGATGCGGCGTAAGGCTTCACCCAAATCGCGGCAGCCGCAAACGAAGGGAACCTTGAAGTCATGTTTCCAGATGTGGTGGCTCTCGTCAGCCGGAGTTAGTACCTCGGACTCGTCGATGTAGTCAACTCCCAGCGATTGCAGCACCTGAGCCTCAACGAAATGGCCGATCCTGCATTTGGCCATCACCGGGATGCTCACCGTGTCCATTATGGCAGTGATTATCGTCGGGTCAGCCATTCGTGCTACACCGCCGGCAGCTCGAATATCCGCTGGCACACGCTCCAGTGCCATGACGGCGCAGGCTCCAGCCTCTTCGGCGATCTTGGCGTGCTCCGGCGTGACCACATCCATGATCACACCACCCTTGAGCATCTGGGCTAGCCCTGATTTAACCTTCCATGTACCTGTATCCATCTCCCTGCTCCTGTAAACCGTTAGCTTTCCATTTTATTCTACTCGTGCTGGGGCAATTTGGCAACTCGATGTGCTCGTCGAGCACATTAATGGCGCAAGCGTTCCCTCTTCTTCAAGGTTCACGTGTAAGGATAGCTCTCTTTTTTCCTCTCCCTTGATGGGAGAGGTCAGGTGAGGGTGATAGAAAGGTTCCCCTTCCCTCTGACTTCCTCCCGCCAGGGGAGGGAAGACTATAAGAAGCGGCGGCACTTGATTTGGCCCTTGGTGATTGCCAAGCACATGGTGGTGAGGTGGTGTCACCCATCTATCTGAACGGGATCACTGAGTCGGCTGCCCAGGCTATTTC